>CAZKXO010000008.1:0-28309 GCA_964556525.1 uncultured Saprospiraceae bacterium | reverse complement strand
AGGCAAAAAAGAATGCGAAGTTAATTATAAACAAACAGACAAGTGATTCTAGTGCCTGTCTAGCTGGGGACTGGGGCTATCAGTAGCCTGGATAATAATAAGGCCTTCAAATGTCAATTTATCATATTATATTATTTATATATATTTAAACAACTGATTTTATTGAGAATACAGTTTGCAATACTATGATTTACAGTTATAATATATATGAGTTAATAATCTATATAATTTAATATTTTGCAACTTTTTATTTTGAATTATACATCTACAAAGGTATTTTAGCGGCGCATTAAAAAACCCTTATGAGCATATCTTCTAATGTTATACCCAATCTAACCTACAATTTGGCTCGATAAGCATGAGAGGAGAAAAATACATTTTTAATACCAATACCCTTCAATACGAAAAGGAAGAAAAGTCCTTAAAGAAAAGTCTTCCCAAACTCTTTGGTTTCTTAGCTCTTGTTCTTATTTGTTCTTTCGGATTATATACTGCAGCCTATACAGTTATTCCTACACCTAAGGAAATGGCTATGGAGAGAGAACTCAAGCAAATAGAATATCAGTTCTCATCACTAACCTCAGATTTCGAGAAGATTTCTACAAATCTGGAACAGCTACATAACAAAGACCTAGAAGTACATAGAATGATATTTGGGATGGACCCTATAGATGCATCCATCTGGGAAGGGGGAACAGGTGGTAGTGAAGAGAAAGATTATTTTACTTCTGTTACAAACTCTGAAGAATTTCTGACAGAGGCCAAAGCCAAAGTCAATAAACTAAATTACAAATTAGAACTACAACGAAGTTCGCTGGATACTATCTATGCACTAGCTAAGCAAAGGGAGGAAAAGTTAGCTTCTATACCTTCTATCAAGCCAGTACAAGAGGACAAATTGAAAAGGAAAATGCGCCACATGTCTGGATATGGTATACGAATTCATCCAGTGCACAAAGTAAACAAGTTTCACCGAGGAATAGACTTTACTGCGCCTCACGGGACTGCCATACAAGCTACGGGAAAAGGAGTTGTTATAAGAGTACAAAAGAGGCGTACTGGCTATGGCAACAATATTATCATAGATCACGGTTTTGGATACACTACCCTATATGCTCATATGGCTGAAGTTCATGTAAAAAAAGGCGATAAGGTGACCAAAGGACAGATGATAGGAACTATTGGAAACACAGGAACATCTACTGCACCACATCTTCATTATGAAGTGAGAATAAATGACAGACCGGTCAATCCAATAGACTATTGCATGGATGGACTATCTGCTGAAGAATACAAAGAACTTGTGCAAAGGGCAGCAGCAGAAAACCAATCCTTCGACTAAGGATTAAAGTAAAACCACAAACCAACTATCGTTGTATTCTAGTACTAGAAGGGATATAATGATCAAAACTCGACCATTCACTTACCCTGTGGATGGTTTTTTTATAACTTCAAAGTAAAATAATCTCATCATTAACCATCAACTTCTATAATGGGATTCTTTAGCAAAGAAAAGAAATCGCAGCCCAACAATTTGATTATACAGGGCAAAAAGATTCAATGTCCAATCTGTGATAATGATCAATTCAGAGATAAAAAAATCTTGCTAAATACTGAAGGCATGACTTTCCTAGGACTGGATTTTCTAAACAGTGAAGCTACAACCTACACCTGCTCCCGCTGTTCTCACATGTTGTATTTTAACTTTAACTAAGAAGAGTTAGGACATGGCCGTCTTTAGAAATTCTTTCTTATACAAGATTGGCTTAGGAAATTCATGTAAATAAGCTTGTCTAATGACATCAAATGCCGTCACAACACCTTTCAACTCATTGCGCAAATTCACAACAGGTAAGGTCTTGAATCGTCTATCAGCAAAGAGCTGAGCAGCAGTTCCGACTTTGTCCTTAGGACAAATTGTCAATACATTTTTGTTCATTATTTCACTAACCTGTCTTTCTGAATCCAGGGTAGTATTTTCTTTCCATAAATCGTAAGAGGTAATAAGACCCAACAATTTCCCTTCCTTGACGACAGGTAGTTGTTGGATTTTTAGCCGAAGCATCATTTCTCCCACTTCTTTAAGTGATTGCTTCGGAGAGACGTATACAGGATCTTTGGTCATTATCTTTCTGACTTCTTGGTTCATCATATCATGATAGTTTTTGACATCATCAAATTAAATAATTATTTTATAATTAACAATTGTTTCAGTATAATAAACTATTTAAACACCTTCATGCAATACAATAAACTAATTAATATAGGCATTGCAGTATAATTACTATGACCAGATGGGTTATGCGGCAATACTAATTTCTGAAGCGCAAGCCCCTACTAAAGATAGTCGACCTTAAAGATTGCTTTATGATAGACGAAATATTTGACTAAAAAAAGAAAGCTGAGCAACACAAAGTATCAGTGGTCACTCTTGAAGATGAATGTTATTTTGGCCATTTATGCCTGCTAGCTAGGTAAATATTCTTTAAAATGATAATGTAATAAGTCATGAACATTAGCACAGACTCCTTGGTTTAAAAGACTATACATGTCATTTTTCAAACAGATTCCATCAAGTATTAGCTTATATTTACGGCTTGATTTAATCTACTGAAGTAAACAGATGAATCCTAACAAACTAATCTATCTAGATAATAACGCCACTACTCCTACTGATCCCAGAGTTGTGGAGACTATGCTTCCATACTTTTCACAGCATTTTGGAAATGCAGCAAGTAGAAACCACCCTTTCGGTTGGCAGGCAGAGAATGCTGTAGATACTGCTAGGGAGCAAGTTGCTAACTTGATAAATGTGGATCCAAGAGAAATAATCTTTACCTCGGGTGCTACAGAAGCAGATAATCTTGCTTTGAAAGGTGTATTTGAGATGTATGCTAAGAAGGGTAATCATATCATTACTCTGAAGACTGAGCACAAGGCGGTACTTGATTCTTGTAAAAAGATAGAAAAGCTGGGCGGAGAAGTTACTTATCTGGATGTAAACCGAGAAGGCTTAGTTGATCTGGGACAATTAGAGGCTGCTATCACAGATAAGACCATCTTAGTTTCTATCATGTTTGCTAATAACGAAACTGGTGTCGTTCAGCCTATGAAGGAAATAGGCCAAATATGCGCGAAAAAAGGGGTTCTCTTTATGAGTGATGCAACACAAGCTGTTGGAAAGATCCCTGTTGATCCTAAAGAACTAGGTATCCACCTTATGGCTTTTACAGCTCATAAAATGTATGGACCTAAAGGCGTCGGTGCACTCTTTGTAAACAGAAAAAATCCTCGTGTAAAAGTCACCTCGCAGATGGATGGTGGTGGTCACGAAAGAGGCATGAGGTCAGGTACTCTGAATGTTCCTGCAATTGTAGGATTCGGCAAAGCTGCAGAATTGTGTCAGCAAGAAATGGCTGACGAAGCTAAGAGACTTTCCGGCCTCAGAGACAGATTAGAATCTGAATTGTGTAAAATAGAAGAAACATACATTAATGGCAGTACTAAAAACAGAATGCCACATGTAACCAATATTTCATTTAAGCACGTAGAAGGAGAAGGACTAATGATGACCTTCAATCAGCAAATAGGTGTTTCTTCAGGTTCTGCTTGCACATCTGCCTCTCTGGAACCTTCATATGTTCTTATTGCTCTTGGATTAGGAGATGATTTGGCTCACAGTAGTTTGAGATTGAGTTTGGGAAGATTTACCACAGACGAAGAAATAGATCAAGCAATCGAGCAAATCGGTGCTGGTGTCAATCATATGAGAGATCTCAGTCCGATATGGGAGATGTATAAAGAAGGTATAGATTTGGATGCTGTAGAATGGAGCGAGCACTAGTCTGGCTGAAGTGAACTTAAAACCTTCTATTTTTGTAAATATTATTAGAAAATAAGATAACATGGCATATTCTGAAAAACTACTAGATCACTTTAAGAAGCCGAAAAACGTCGGTACACTAGACAAAAACAGCAAGTCCGTTGGAACTGGATTGGTAGGTGCACCAGAATGTGGTGACGTTATGAGACTTCAGATCGAAGTAGACGAAGCATCGAATGTCATAAAAGATGCGAAATTCAAGACTTTCGGCTGTGGTTCTGCTATTGCTTCTTCTTCTTTGGCTACAGAATGGCTAAAAGGCAAGACAGTAGACCAAGCACTGGAAATAGACAACATGGCTATAGTAGAAGAACTGGCTTTACCGCCCGTAAAAATTCACTGCTCTGTACTTGCAGAAGATGCTATAAAGAGTGCTATAGCAGATTATAAAAAGAAAAATGGAATAGCAGAGGAGGCCTAAGCGCCTTCCTTTGTTTCCATAAACTCTGTTTGTATGTTATTTGTAGCAGATAGCGCAAAAGATAAAATCACTTCTCTGATGAAGGATTCTAAGCTTTCTGAAGATTACTTTGTGAGGGTCTCTGTCACCAGTGGTGGCTGTTCTGGTCTGTCCTATAATTTGGATTTTGATGATACATCACAACCTGATGATCAGGTATTCGAAGATAATGGCGTAAAAGTCGTTACAGATCTTAAGAGCTTCCTATATCTCTGCAATACCACCTTAGAATTTTCTGGTGGCCTCAATGGAAAAGGCTTTGCCTTTAATAATCCTAATGCCTCTCGTACATGTGGCTGCGGTGAGAGTTTTGCAGTTTAAAGTAGTTACCCAAATTTTTAAATTGTCTAATAAAAAAAGCCAACTAATCTCTAGTTAGTTGACTTTTAGACGTTAAAATTAAAATCAAATCTATATCTTAGAAATGGACCCTCCGGACCATTTACTTGTGTTCAAATTTTCGTCTCTAGGTTCTCCTTTAAACTTGATAGAGCCACCTGAATTGGCATTGCCTTTTATCCTTTCTGTCGCCCATACTCGGACAGAAGCACCACTATTGACATCTGCGTCTACATCTTTTGCTTTCAGTCTTACACCATTGTAAGTTCCTCCAGAATTCCCATCTACATTTAAGACCTTAGTAAATCCTTCGACTATTATTCGCCCACCAGAATTGACATTGGCATCCATTCTTGTTGTTTCCACAGCGATAGATAGCTCCGCTCCACTAGAAGCATCGGCGTAGAACTCAGAAGCTTTTAAGGTGAAATCGCTATACACTTTGGCTCCTGCAGCTACATCAATAGAACTCAGATTGTCCACATACAGATTTATTTTTGCTTTCCGATTGCCCGACCAGTTTACTTTACTTTTGAACTTCAGCTTAAGTGTTTTTCCTTTCTGTATAACTTCCAACTCATCCAAATCACCTTTAAGCATTGTTATATCAATACGAGGATTACCTTCATATAAGGTTACATCAAGGCTACCAGCCACTGATAGTTTATCAAAGGGCTGTAGATGTCTAGAATCATCCTGGCCATAAGTAAGATTAGATACCAGGACAAGGGTAAGAATTGTTATCAGGTTTTTCATTTGAAAGTCATTTTGACAAGTAACATTACCAAAATACAGAGACTTTTGAAATCAAAAAAAGATAACTAGACGAACCAAGAATAACTCAAGATGAAACTGTCTATTAAGTGAATGAACGAATTCTCTTACATCTTATGCATAATGTTCTCAACATCATAATGATAGCTGCACTACTCTTTACCTAGATTTCAACATTTTTCCGCTATTCAGCTGATTTGGTATTCTAAGAATAGCTACTAAAAGTGCTACTTTTGCAACTTGGTATAATGGAATTCGGCCGTGCATGAGTGATAAAATAAAAAAGAAAGAGCTATACGATTATCAGATTAAAGATCTGGAGCACATTTTTGAGAGATTTAAAAATTGCCCTCCAGACTATAAGTTACTATATCAATTGCCCACAGGAGGAGGAAAAACGGTTATTTTCTCTGAAATCACAAGGCGCTATATAGAGCAAAAGAAGAAGAAAGTCTTAATTCTTACTCACAGAATAGAGCTATCGGCCCAGACATCAGCTATGCTTACAGAATTTGGGGTTAGTAACATGGTCATAGATTCCAAAGTCAAGGAAGTACCAGAAGAAGATCCTCATAGTTGCTATGTTGCCATGGTGGAGACTCTTAACAACAGACTTCAGGACAAAATGGTCAACTTCAAGGACCTTGGCCTGGTGATAGTGGATGAGGCCCATTACAATTCCTTCCGGAAACTATTCAAATATCTTGAAAACCAGTTTATCCTAGGAGTTACTGCTACACCTCTGAGTTCTAACATCAAACTCCCGATGAAAGACTCTTACTCTGAACTGATCTGTGGATCATCTATTGGTTATTTGGTAGAGCAGGGCTTCTTAGCAAAAGCGACAACCTTTACCTATGATGTAGGTTTGGGTTCTCTCAAAGTGGGGATCAATGGAGATTATACCGTAAAGTCATCCGAGATGCTCTATGGCAACATTCTGATGCAGAACAAGCTACTCTATGCCTATAGAGAACGCTGCAAAGACCTTAAGACCCTTATCTTCAATAATGGTATCAATACATCCAAGCAAGTATTTGTAACTTTTAAAGAGGCAGGTTACGAAAACATCAGGCACTTGGATAGTACTATGGGCAAACCAGAAAGAAATGAAATTGTCAAGTGGTTCCGGGAGACAGAGGGTGCTATACTGACTTCGGTTGGAATCCTTACAACAGGTTTTGATGAGCCAACCATACAGGCAATAGTCATGAATAGGGCGACCAAGTCACCTACCCTCTATTATCAGATGATAGGGAGAGGATCACGACGCTTGCCCAACAAAGATGCTTTTAAAGTTGTAGATCTGGGTAATAATGCAGCGCGATTTGGATTGTGGACAGCTGATGTAGATTGGCAAAAAATATTCAAGGCACCAGACCTCTACTTGCTCAATCTAGCTACAGATGAGGATATAGAAAGAAAATTTAGATATGTCCTGCCTAAGGAGATAAAGGCCATGTTTCCAAACTCAGAATTCGAAACCTACGATATCAAGGAGGAAAACAAAAAGATTATTGCACAAGGCCTAAAGTCTTCTGTACTGCTAGACAAGTCTATAGAGCAACATGCACAGATGATAGTAGAAAACAGTGATGAGATTACCAAAGCCTATGGACTCGCCAGATTATTGGAAGATGAGATCCATTATAGGGTCAAACAATATTGTTATCTCATAGCAAAGAGCACAAGAAATTACAAAGAGTGGTTACTGGAAGATTATATGAGACGCCTGAAAAAGATGATCTTAATGAAAATCTAATCTTGCTACTTCTGATATAATTCTAATCTCCATACAGTATGACAAGCATCAAGTTAGGCGGCGTACCAGAACATTTTAATTTACCAATTCATCTCGCAAAGGAAAGAGGAGACTTTGCTGAAAGAGGTATAAACTTGGAATGGACAACCTTCAAAGGTGGTACCGGACAGATGACCAAAGCACTGAGAGAGAAAGAAGTAGATGCTTGTATCCTACTCACTGAAGGAGTTATCTCTGATATCATCCGTGGTAATGCGTCCAAACTGATATCCATCTACGTCAATACACCTCTTATCTGGGGCATACATTCTGGAGCAGACAATCCACTTAACTCTTATCAGGATATCTTCTCACAAACCTATGGCATTTCCCGATTCGGTTCTGGTTCTCATCTGATGGCTATAGTAGACGCCAATAGTAAAGGGTATAAAATAAATGAAGAACAATTCTCTATAATTAAAAATCTGGATGGTGCGCTAGATTCCTTAGGCAAATTGGAAACAGATGTTTTTTACTGGGAAAAATATACAACCAAGCCCTATGTCGATTCTGGCCAACTCAAAAGAATCGGAGAGTATCTTACACCTTGGCCTTGCTTTGTCATCGCAGCCACCGAAGATATACTTGAAAGAGAACCAGAAAATATTATCAGAATGCTCAGAGTCATCCATGACAGTTGTGATAAGTTTATGCAAGATGAGCAAGCCATTGAACTGGTCAGTAAGCGTTACGAACAAAAGCTCAAAGATGTAGAACGCTGGTTCCATGCAACCGAATGGGCAATACATGGTTGGATTTCTGACAAGATGCTCAAAAGTGTCATCTACAATCTTACTCTTGCGAACATCATTCCTAAGGGCGCTAAGGTTCCAGATTTGGTCTGGAAAAGATAGGAGTCATGAGATTGCTATACTTCCTTGGTGCTTTAATTTCATTGCCTCTGATCCCATGGATGTATTTCGCAGGGAAAAAAGTCAGACGAGAAGTACCCTCCTTAGAAGGACCCACTGATACAAGTGATGAAGTCGGCAATGGTACAGAATTTAACTTGCTCGTTCTTGGCGAAAGCACTATGGCAGGCGTAGGAGTAGTTTCCCACAAATTGGGTTTTATAGGAAGGTTAGCTTACTACTTGGCAGATGCATTAAGAATGAAAGTAAAGTATGAGGTTGTAGCAGAAAGTGGTTATACTGCAAAATTGGTTTCCGGAAGATTACTATCTAAAATATCGACTGAGCAACCAGAACTGATTGTTATAGGTGTAGGTGCCAATGATGCTTTCACTTTGAATACACCTTGGAAATGGCGTAAAGCTGTAACAGTACTTATAGAAAAATTGCAGGATAGCTATCAGAACGTCCCAATAGTTTTTATCAATATGCCACCTATTAAAGAATTTCCTGCTCTACCTCCTATTCTTAGATGGACAGTAGGAAATCTAATAGATATTCTAGGCAGTGAATTGGACTCTTTAGTTGCAAAATATGAGCAGGTCTATTTTCACAAGGAAGAAATAAGACTGGAAACGTGGAGTAAAAGATACAAGCTCAAGGCTGATCCATCCACCTACTTTAGCGATGGGATCCATCCATCCATGCTTACCTATGACTTATGGGCGAGGGATACTAATGACTTTATAATGCGATCCGTTTCAGAACTGAAATCCGACAAAAAATAATAATTATCCTGCTCTCTCAAAGAAGTCTTGCTCCAACAAGCGACATAACAAATGATAAACTGGTAAGTGTAATTCCTGAATATCCGCAGTTACTGCACTATCCACTTGAATAGCTAAGTCCACGATTTCTACCATAGCGTTATTGGTATTACCCGTAAGACCTATGGTGTAGATTCCTTGCGCCTTAGCAACTTTGATTGCATTGATTACATTTTCGGAATTACCTGAAGTGGAAATTGCAAATAACACATCTCCACTTTTACCATAACTCATGACTTGTTGCGCATAGACAAGAGGGTAACCCAAATCATTGGCTATGGCGGAGTTAAGTGCAGAATTGCTTCCCAGAGAGATAGCATTTAGACCTGGCTGTAATCTATTGGCTAGGCTTTCAGACAGTCCAGCGATTAGTAAGCTGTTTCTGTCTTTCTCAGATAGTTGTCGCTTAAAAGCAAATCTATTGACCAGTTCTGTGACTATGTGCTCAGCATCTGCTGCACTACCTCCATTCCCACAGACCATCAGTTTATTACCTGTGCTAAAACAACTATGTAATTGCTTATAGGCAGCAACAATAGTGGTTTTAGAAGACAAAAGTCTAGGATGTGTCGCCAATGTATCTTCTACGATTTCCTCGTAATTTTTACCTGTCATAGCACTAAGGTAAGAGTCTCTTGCTTAAGGACAAATTGTAATCTTAGAGGACAGTTCTGAGAGATTTTAATTTATCGATTCTTGCTTTTGAAGTTCGGTTATACAGAAACAAGAATCGAGGCTGTCTTTAGTAAGAGCAGCCTCGATTTTTAATCTTGCTTTAGCGTTTTTGCTCTAATTGTTCAAGATAAGTGGTAGGCCACCATCCTGACCACCGCCTACAATAACCACTTTTGAGTTAGGAGACTGAGCCAGTTCCAAAGTGGCTTCTATACCCTTGTCCTGAAGGATTTTATCTGTAAGAGATGCATTTAGAATCTTATTGGCATCAGCTTTTGCTTGTGCTTCTATAATTTTTCTTTCTGCTTCTTTTCTTTCTCTATCCAGCTTAAACTCATACTGAAATGAGATTTGCTCTTCTTTCAATTTTGCTTCTATTGCTTCCTTCAGAGTTGCAGGGAGTTCTACTGATCTGATAAGTACCGCATCGAGATTAAGGTGCTTAGGTATCAAGGCATCTTTAGTTGTACTGAAGATTTCGTCTTGTATTGCTTCTCTCTTTGTAGAGTACAATTCTTCAGGAAGATACTTACCTATTACTTCTCTGGTGGCTGATCTGATCTCAGGTTTGATAATATTCTCAGCATAGCTTTTTCCAATCTTCTTGTGTAGGTATCCTACTTCCCCTGGAATCGGGTTAAATCTGTAAGAAAGATCTATTTCTATAGAAAGACCATTTTTTGATAAGACATTCATCTTTTCGAATTGGTCAGTGTATCGCACATCGTATTTCTCCAAAGTGTTCCAAGGAGCAACAATATTGAATCCTTCATTGTAGACTTTATCTACAACAACTCCTTCTCCCAGTCTCTTGAACATGACGCCTTTATGGCCTGGAGGAATGGATACAAATACAGTACTTGTTAGGATACTGATTAACATAAAGATGATGATGAGAATAAAAAGGTATTTGCCTAAGTTTCCAGGAAAGTTGATTTGTGGTGCTCTGTTTGCCATTTTGTATTAGTTAAGTTTAAAGTTGAATTCAATCTATTATACGAACATCAGACCTATTGAAATAATTCAATCCTTAGATGTAATCATCTATATTATGGATAAGTGTCCGATAATCCAAGTTTAACATACATTTGAAATGGCCTTTGGGACAGTTAGATTTGCCTTGCTTTGTACAAGGACGACATCCAAGTACTTCGTTCTGGATTATAGTATACTTGCTCTTCTTCATAAATGGTGTATAACCTAGAATAGGATGCGTACTACCAAATACAGCAACGATATCCGTACTCAAAGCAGCAGCAATATGCATCATCCCGGTGTCTCCAGTCAATAGAATTGCAGCTTTCTGTACAACCAGTGCAGAAGAGGCGATACTCAGTTTCCCTACCAGATTGGAAACTGGCTTTTGGATAATTCTAAGGAGTTCATCTGTCCTAACTAAATCATCAGGCCCACCAATTAATACAATGTCTCTCCATTCAGAAGTTTCGATAATATAGGCCAAATTCTCTAAAGGAATCTCTTTGGTTTTCCAAGCAGCTCCTATAGCTATAGCTAAATATCTCTCTGGCAAATCCAAGTTGGTGCTGGTATCGGCTGGGAAATAATATTCAGTTTTGGGCTCTACAGATTTTATACCTAGGGGCTGTATAACATCCAGAAATCTGTAGACTATATGTCTATCATTAATCTTATTGATACTCAGATTGGTAAGGAGCCATAGTCCAATTCTGTCTTTTTTCAAAGTAAAAGTCTCGGTAGACAGTCCAGCTGCTACTTTCTTAGAACGGAAGTTATTATGCAAATCCACTACGTAGTCAAAGTGTACTGCCTTCAATTGACTAATGACTTCAGAAAGTGAATCGGTGAGGGTCCAGACTTTTGTAAGGTGGGGATTGGGAGTTAAAATGGAGGCAAATGCTGCTTTTACAAGAAAGTGCACTTCATAGCCATGCTCTGCTAACACTTTTACCGTTGGTGAAGTGAGCACCAAATCACCTATAGCATTGAATCGTATAACTAAGACTTTCTTACAAGGAGAATCTGTCACTCAGCTAAGATAGAAAAAGATGACCTCCGACAAAGTTATTGTTGGAGGCCTTCATTTATATTTTCAAGAATTTCTTTGTAACTATTTTATTCTCGGATCTTAAACTCAGGATATAAGTACCGTTGGCTATATCACTGGTGTCTAGATTGTAATTCGTAAGTGTACTGCTGTGGACTCGTTTACTGAGGGCTAGTCTCCCATCAGAATTCATGACTTCTATCATGATGTCTCCTGTGAGAGTTTCTGATTCCAGCTGGATGTGAAGATTGTCTTTTGCTGGTACCGGAGATAAAGTCAGTACTGCATCTGATAGAACCAGTTCTTCGGTATCGGTTAAGATTCTTGTTCCTGTGGTAAACCATGAACCAAAAATTATTTCATCCGCCAGAGACCTTGGACCACTAGCACTTGAGATTTTATCAGAATTCAAGTCTGTTAGACCTAAGCCTAAAACATTATTATCTACATAGTTGAAAACGATGTAGTCATCCTGCACTGAGTAGTTGGGAAAACTCCAAGTATCATTTTCAATAATTACATTCAGGTCACGCGTTTCTATATTCATTCCAAATACTTGAAATCTTGTTCCAAAGGTTTCTTCTGTCAATACATCAAAAGCAATAATGAATGGAGAATTTTTTGAGTAAGTAGGATTACCAACATTTTCATTTGATTCCAGTCTCAAAGGAATATTTATTTGTCCATCAGCCCAGGTGTTAGTGGATCTGTTCCAAACATCCAAAAAGCCTATGTTCCAGTATTCGATATTACCAGTTCCTGTGGTACTTCGAAGTTGATTTATAGCATCAAACATCAGTATGTCTCCCGTTATATTAAACTCCATTGCATCTGCAAACAGTACATTATCAGTATCTACACCATTGGTAAATGACTGGTTGGTTAGTTCAAATTCGAAAGATGTATCAGATGGAAAATCTATCAGAGTTATATTATTATCATCGCCATTACTTCTTAAGACTTCGAGCAATGCCAACCTATTCCCATCTTTACTTACAACTGCATTTCTCCAGATGGCTTCGTTACTTACCCTAGTTTCTTCGCTTCTTGGAGGATTTGTGGTCCAGTCTATATCTATAAAATATATATGATTGTCAGTTCCTACAAAAACAACTAAGGACCCATCGTCGGTAATGGATGGTTTACTTTGATGATCTGTACCTGACAAAGGATTGAAAATGATATTTCCGCTATCTAAATCATCTACAAAAATGGCATCCAAGTCATTGCTACCATTAATTAGCGTAGAAGATAACAATAGATTAACCCCTTCATTTGGTGTAACCTCTTGTTCAAAATCTGTTGGAGGCGCACTACCGATACCTACATCTGAGAAGGCCTGAGAAGCGGCATTAACTACAGAGGCATCATAAAGGTCTCCTGCGGCTTGCTCTACCGAAAATCTAAGCTCAGTAAATCCAGATGATCTTGTAAGGTAAGTTGTCAATGCTCTATAGAAAACTCTTTCTGCTCTTTCTCTACCTACCTGAGTTGCAAATAGATAATAGGCGTGATTTGGAATGCCACTATTGATATGGACACCTCCATTATCTTCAGAACCCGTAAATCTTTCGTTGGTATGCTTAGGTTGCCAGCCTCTTCCAAGGTCACCAAAGGAGGCACCGTTATGCGGATCGGATAGACTTCTTAGAGCACCACCAGGAAAAACACCAGGTCTTACTACATCCTCACCTATAAGCCAATCTTCCCTATCTATCATCGCTCCAAAAATATCTGCAAAGGATTCGTTCATAGCACCTGACTCGTTCTGATAGATAAGATTTGCACTATTCTCTACGACACCGTGCGACAACTCATGACCTGCAACATCTAGCGCTCTACCTAAAGGAAAAAAAGTATTGTCTCCATTCCCATACCATATTGCCAGTCCATTATAAAAAGCATTACCTAAAGAGCTTCCATTTTCATCAGCAACATTTACAACAGAAACGATTGTTTCTCCTGCACCATTTATAGAATTCCTACCGTGTACATTAAGAAAATACTCGTAAGATTGTCCAGCATTGTAATGTGCAGAAACTCCTTCCGGTGCGCCACCCCAAGAATTGTTACCAGAGAACACCTGCGAGTAACTTGCATTATTATTAGTAGGAGACTGGTCTCCGATATCTATAGTCCATATAGCACCTACTGGTTCGTCAGGTATACGAGATAAGTCACTTCTAAACATGGGTCTACTCGCATCCAACATGAAGAAATCATTGTTTAGCTCGTAGGTATTTATCTGTCTATTTACATTAAGCAGATCCCTAGCTACTGCAGTTACTGGGCCGTTAAGTACAGCTTCCGATTTTGCCGGCGGATGATGCGAACAAGTTCCATCTTCATGGTTGTGGCCCATCTTACAGATCTTAGACCAGCTGTCAAGTACCTCTCCGTTGTGGGCATCCACGATATACTCATAACGTTCTGCCATATTAGCAAATACTGTATAGTTGTAAGCTAATCTGTAAGACCCTTCATGATTATAGTAGACCTGTTCTCCTTCCCATTGTTTCGCAGCTTGACCTATACCTAACTTTGCTAGTGGATTCCAGTCCGTTTTAAAACCTGGAATTTGATCTATGACAATATTTTTTGCTTGCTCAGCTGAGATATTTGCAGATTTATTAGTACTCAATCTTTTACTTGGAATAACCTTACCATTTTGCATAAAGACACTATTACCATCGATGTGCAATATGATTTCTCCATCAAAGACTTTTACGCCATTATGCATCTGATCATACTTTATATGTTGCTGACCCAGATTATCGGACCATTGTGCTTTTTGCTTAAAATCAGAATTGTGAGCATCTACCTTTAGCATCTCACTGGTCTTGTCCAACCAGTTAGCTATGTTTTGTTCCAGATTTAGTGATTTGTTCTTTGCAAGATCTCCCCTGAACCATTGTGGTGTACCCAGCTCGTCTCTTGCTATAATGGTCAGTTCAGATGGCTCTGCTTTGAGAGATCGTGGACTGATCGCTGTGAGATCAGGAGTTGGTAGCTCTACGGAGGACTTTTTCTTGATATAGTCTCCCGGAATGAGAGGAGACTGAGTTCTGATTGGTGCATCCTTGTACACCATAGGCTTTGTCTTTTTTTGGGCAGGTAGGCTGACAGCGATAATACAGGCTACTAGGGTCGTAATAATTACTTTCATTCTATTTTATCGATTTTATGTTACTGCATATTAAATTTACGAGTGCCGAGTTTTTTTGCATTGACACAACTCAAGAGGATATCATGATAAATTTCTAGTTCTTTAGGTACAGGTTTGCTCTTATCTCCCCACATATTTTTATACTCCTTACCTTCTTCTTTCAGCGTGATAAAATGATACAAATTTCCTGGATTGTTGAAACCCATCTTTTTGAATTTCAAACTGTCATAATTATCAAAAAGCTGCTTGACCTCGTCTTTGTCCAGTTTCTTTATAGCATCTACAAAGCCTTCTTTGTCAGCATTGATAAATATTTGTCCATTGTCCAAGATGGTGTACTGCTTGACTTTTCCAGTAAATCCTCCACCACTGCCGAATTCTATTATTCTCCCAGTGTATTCATGTGGAGTAAGATAGTCTTTGGTTTTGCATTGGGAGAACAAAAATGGTATTAGTAAAAGTGCATAATACTTATTCATGAGAGTAATATTCTTGAAAAATTGGATCGTTATGTCTTTATCCTCGAAAATATTAATATTAATACTCATATGCACCGTATTTGCTAAGTTGTGGAACAGAATTGGTAACTAATTAAGGGAACTTTAGGATACGATTGATTAATTTTAACTTTAACAATCTAGGCCTTCCACTTTTATCAAGATAATATACTTATACCCCGCGAGATGAAAAAGATCTTAATTATTTTCTTATTCTTCAGTGTAGAGCTTTCCAGCCAGATTTATTTAGAACTTTCTCGAGATACTTCATTGACATTTGATGAGATAGTGACACAAAGTGAAGCATATTTTGACACAAGAGGTCGAGGAAAACATACGGGTTACAAGCAATTCAAAAGATGGGAATACCTTACAAAAAGATCCCTTCGTGCAGGAAATAAAATTATTCCGAATAGCGAGATCTACAAGGTTGCCAAGACCCTTAATAGTATACCAGGTCCTACAAGATCAGCAGGAACCTGGTCAGACTTAGGTCCTGCTTCAGCTACCAATACTTCTACCTGGTCCTCCCATATTGGTAGACTGACTGGCATAGGTCTAGATGTAAATGATAGCAATCATTATATCGTAGGTTCCCCTGGAGGAGGTGTATGGAAAACCACCGATGATGGTGTGAGCTGGTCTCCCATTTTTGACAATGAAGCTTTGATCCAAATCAATTCCTTGGCCATAAGTCCGACTAATAATCAGGTTTACTTTAGTGGTGCTTCTGGCATAGGTATGATGAAGTCTTCAGATGGCGGCAACACCTGGTCAGTTATGAATGGTATAGGTACTGGAGCTTTGATAAATAGAATAATCATAGACCCATCCAATTCTAATAACATGCTTGCCGCCAATCAATTTGGTAACATCTATCGTAGTACTGATGAGGGCGCAAATTGGACCATCGTCATGACCCATTCTAGTAACATCTATGATCTGGAATTCAAACCGAATGACCCTAATGTTGTCTATGCCTCAGCTGTAGGGGATATATTTAAATCTACAGATAATGGACAATCCTTCACGGTTCTATCAGGCCCTTGGTCTAATGGACCGATGATGATGGCTGTTACTCCTAATGACAATAATTACCTGTACGTGCTAGAGGCTTCTGGAGGAGGCTTTGGCGGATTATATCTATCAGAAGACAGTGGGAATACTTTCACCACACAGTCAGATGACAGTAGTGGCAATAATAATATAATGGGCTATGACCTAGATGAAACAGGTGGACAAGCACCTAGAGATATGGATGTCGTTGTGAGCCCAACTGATAAGTCAGAAGTACATGTCGCGGGAATTATGACTTTCCGCTCCACAGATTCCGGAAACAATTGGACTCAGACGACGCATTGGGTCATATCTAATCCACTGCCTTTCGTACATGCTGACATCGATTTTCTATTCTATGAAGGCAACAAGATATATGTCGGATCTGACGGTGGACTCTTTATATCTACTGACCAAGGCAACTCATTTACGGACAAAACATCTGGGCTAGGTATCAGACAATTCTATCGAATAGGGGTAGCGGAAACAGTTGTAGACAGAGTTTCTGGTGGATCGCAAGACAATGGTACTGGAGTTCTGGATGCTGGCAGTTGGACAGACTTTGTCGGTGCAGATGGTATGGAGACATTTATAGCCAAACATGATGAAGATATCATCTATGCCTCTATACAATTTGGCTCCCTGTATAAGTCTGTAAATGGAGGCACCTCACTAAGCAGTATAAGCAATACACCAGGATCTGGTGACTGGGTTTCTCCTCTTGAAGAAGATCCTACGACAAACGATGTACTCTATCAAGGAAAAGCCCAATTGTATAAAAGTACTAATGGAGGAAGTTCATGGAATGCGATATCTAGTTTCAATCCAGCTAATAGCAACGATAATAACTTAGTAGAAGTCGCCATTGCTCCCAACAATAATCAGGTTATCTATGCTGCATACAGACATCAAGTATTTAGAACCAATGATGGTGGCAGTACCTGGACAGATGTATCTCCTCCTTATAGCTTTAGTAACGTAAATTATCTCTCCGTCCACCCAACTGATGACCAGCGGGCACTAATAGTTCTCTCTGGCGCAAATGAAAAAGTTGCAGAAACAACGGATCAAGGGAGTAACTGGACAGATATTACAGGAACCTTACCGAATGTCAGTGCCCAATCAGCTATCTATGAAGGCAGTAGTGTAGATGGTATCTATGTAAGTATGAATCCTGGAATTTTCTATAAAGACAACAACTTCAATACTAACTGGACTTCCTATTTTACTGGAATGCCCAACGTAAATGTAACGGAACTCGAGATAAGAAATAATTTCATCTACGCAGGTACCTACGGAAGAGGTCTGTGGAAAAATGATCTATTTGTCAATATTGCATGTAATATAAACTCAGTTACAGATTTAGGAACAGAAGATTGTGACAACAATCTAGGTACTTACTCTAGAGTATTGGAAATAAATTACAATGGTCCTCCTAATTCAGGAACGCTAGATGTCAATAATCTCAGCTTTACAATTACTGGTAGTCCACAAATTGTTTTCATTCCAGAAAATTTAGATGGTAATGCTGTCAATGTAGATATAAATTTCAGCGCCGAACCGAGCTGTTCTCTTTCCAATCCTAATTTGTATACCAATCCAGTTGTATGTCCATGCATTATAGATAGTGCTAACGAAACTTTACTGACTTGTGATGGCTTTTCTACAGGTACAGTGGATGACGACATTTTTACTTTCAGCCTGGATCCGACTGGAAGCCATATAGGAACAAGTTATAGTGTCTCAGGTGATGTAACTGCAACAAATATTAATTATGGTTCGGCCCAGGTATTTGACAATGGAGGAGCAGGGTTTTTAGTTACAAGTGGAGATCTAAATCTTATACTTACAGATGATGATGATCCGACTTGTAGCCTTTCGGTTGTAATAGCTGCACCTGTAAGCTGCTCGGAAAATTATACTTGTGCGACAGCAAACATAATTACGAATCCAGGCATCCATACAGCCATAGGCCCCAATCAAGGTAATGGAGGAAGTAATTCTGGCAGACATGCAAACTGGTTCAGTTATGTGCCTCCTACTGATGGCTTACTGTCTGTACATTCTTGCCTAATGGGAGTGGATACCAGACTATTTGTCCACGATGGCAGCTGTGGTACTCTGAATCAACTTATCACCAGTGATGATGTATGTCCAATGTTTACAGGAGGAAATTCTTGGGCTTCAGAAATTTTAGACTATTGTGTAACAGGAGGAACCACTTATTATATAGAGTGGGACGACAGATGGAGCATGAGTGGTTTTAATTTCGAAGTGCTGTTCAGCACAACGCTATACTATCTGGATAATGATGGTGATGGTTTTGGAGATCCTGCTACTGTTATAGGGGGCTGCAGTCCTCCTTCTGGATATATTCTGGATGGAACTGATTGCGATGATACTGATCCTAATATAAATCCAAACGGCACAGAAATCTGCGATGGCATAGATAACAACTGTGATGGTGCCATAGATGAAGGCTTTACCAGTATAAGTTATTATGCAGATACAGATGGAGATGGTTTTGGTGACCCTACGAACTCCATGATGAGTTGTACCCCCATTACTGGTTACGTTTCAGATAATACAGATTGTGATGACTCAAATGTCAATGTAAATCCGGGAGTTGCTGAAATCTGCGATGGTATAGACAATAACTGCGATGGCAACGTAGATGAAGGACTGACGACGACTTACTTTCTAGACAATGATGGTGATGGCTTTGGTGACAGTAATAACTCTATGGAAGCCTGTACTCCACCTTCTGGTTATGTTGTCTCCGATACTGATTGCGACGACAATGATGTTAACAACTATCCAGGTAATACAGAAGTCTGCGATGGCGCAGATAACAACTGTGATGGTATTGTGGATGGAGGCTGCGGAAATGCACCAGCATGTGATGACATCTATTTAGTTATCAATACCTTAACTATGGATGTCTATAGAGCTGAGATCAATGTCAGCTCAGATGCAACCATAAGCAATAACAATCCTGTCCTTTTCACAGCAGGAACAGATATAGACTTAACTGCTGACTTTGAGGTGACCTTGGGTACCGAATTTGAGGCTAGGATAGAACCATGTGTCGTTGTTCCTTCTAATCATGGAAGTGACGTGAATTTTGGTATACAAGACCTAGATAAACTTATGGAGTCTTTGTCTGAAAAAACTAAGAAGCAGTTGAGGGTTAGACTTATTACGACTGACGGAGAGATTATCTATGAGAAGACCGGAGAAATAGGGATTCTTAAAGAGGTCAAGCGTATTTCTGAGGATAAGTCAGAAAAGTTAATCCTGACACTTAAATTCTTATAATGTCGGTCGTAGCGATAACTTAATTGATTTAAAAGACGTTATTCTAGAGTATATGGCAGCATTTTTAGCTGCAATTGAAAGCTGTATTATTTATATTTGATAAAAAAATAAGAAGAATGAAGAATGTATTAATGTTGTTGTCTTTCATTATGATGGCTGGAGTAGTTTCAGCTCAGGAAGTCGCAGCAAAAAAATCATGTACTGCAGCTGAAAAAGCAGCTTGTGCAAAGACTTGTACAGCAGCTCAAAAAGCAGCTTGTCTTGGAAAAACTGAAGGAACAGCAGCTATGACTGATGCTTCTGTAGATACTCAAGAGCCTAGCAAATTCAATGTTCTTTCTGCATCTGCAGCTGCTGACTTACTAGCAGAAGAAGATGAGAACATCTCTAGAAGAGAATGTGCAATCTCCGGAAAGGTCGCTTACTTCAGAAAGTCTGAATGCGCTGCTACTGGCAAGGTCTCTATGGAAGAAGTAAAGTATTGCACTAAGTCAGAAGCATTTGTAAATGCATCACCTTCTGAGATGGCTGCAGAAGCTACTCCAAAAGTGATCAAAACTGCTGACACAGTAGACGGAAAAGTACAAACTACTGAAGCTAAAACTGGTAAGAAAAAAGCTTGTTGCGCAGGAAAGAAACAATGTGCCAGCAAAAAAACTGGTGCTTAAGAGAAACTAAGTAAAAAGTAAAAAAGCCTGATGTGAAAACATCGGGCTTTTTTTATGCCCCTTTTTTTAGTTCAATGGCCTGATTTAGAGCTAAACTGTTTATATTTATTTTTTTTATATATGTAATTGACTAGTTTACATAAGGTATGGCCGCAAAGAAAAATAAGAAAAAACAATCCAAGGGCAAAAAGCTTTCTGCCCAGAAAGAGCTAAAGCTTAAAAAAAAGCAAAGCCAACAGAAAAAGAAGTTCTTCATCAGCCCTATGCAATATATGCTGCTCGCTGCAGTGTTGCTGCTCACTGTCATCGCCTTCTACCCTTCTCTGGATAACAAATATGTCAACTGGGACGACGATAAGAACTTCTCCGAAAACGAACTCATCACCACAATCAATAATAAAACCTTCGGAGAGAACAGTCGCAAGATCTTTAAGCTGGAAAACCACGTTATCGGAAATTACAATCCTCTTACCATCTACACGTTTGCTCTAGAACAAAGAATATTCAGCGATGCCACCAGACCTTTCTGGAGACATTTCAATAATATCTTACTACATCTCATAGCAACCTTGTTTGTCTATCTCATAGGTCTGAGGTTAAGATTAGGAACTGTAGGTGCTGTATTTCTAGCTTTACTTTTCGGTCTACATCCTATGCGGGTGGAGTCAGTTGCATGGATTACAGAAAGGAAAGATGTTCTATTTGGTGCTTTCTATATGGCAGCACTTTACTACTATATCAAAGGAAAGACGACAACATTTAAAAAACGGTATCATGTGATTATTGTCATTTGCTTTATACTCTCTTTGCTTTCTAAGATCCAGGCAGTTATTCTACCTGTTTCCATGGTATTGGTAGATTACTATTTATCTAAAGATGCCAAATTAACGTTCAAAAGCATCTGGACCAAGGCACCCTATTTTATAGGCTCACTGATTATTGGCTCTATCAATATATATACGCTTAAAGAACAAGGTTCTATCGGAGAGCAAGCTTATTCTGGAATATCAAGACTCTTTATCGGTTCCTACTCCTTAGTAGTGTATTATATTAAGGCACTTATTCCTTACAGACTATCCCCGTTGTATCCATACCCTGCCGCTTTGGACCTGTCGTTCTATGCATCCATTCTAAGTTTTATCGTAACAGGCACGGCTCTATTCTACAGCTATATCAAGAAGTATAGGACCTTGTTTTTTGGACTGAGTTTTTTCTTTGTCAATATTGTCTTGCTTCTCCAAATACTTGGTGCTGGACAAGGATTTCTAGCTGACCGTTTCACTTACATAGCTTATTTCGGTCTGTTCTTTATGATGGCCTATTATCTCAATAAGTTGATTTCCACTAAGCCCAACCTACGGATGCCTATAATAGCTGGAGCAGGTCTCTTAATTATGGCTTATACCTACCTTACTTTTCAGCAGAACAAGATCTGGAAAGATAGTGGTACCATGTGGACCCATGTACTGAAGTATTACAAAAAATCCACTCTGCCATGGGGTAACAGAGCTAATTTCTACCGAGATAGTGGAAGAACGCAAGAAGCCTTACGCGATTATGGTCAAGTGATAAGACTAGACAATAAAAAACCTGAACCTTATAATTCTAGAGCAAGACTCTACTTCAATTTCAATCAAAGAGATTCTTTATTAAAAGCGCTCGACAATTATAACAAAGCAATAGAACTGAAGCCAACTGATGTAGAATATGTGGTCAATAGAGGTGCGACTTATGCTAAATTGGGAGATTTACAAAACTCTCTCAACAACCTAAATCAAGCGGAACAGATAGACCCTTCATTTGCCAATATCTACTTAAATAGATCCGTCATCTATAACCAAATGCAAAACTTGCCCCAAGCCCTAGCTGACATAGATAAGTATCTAGCTCTCAAGCCAAATTACCCTGACATGTGGTACGAAAAAGCACGTATACATAATGTGATAGATGAAAACGGTCAGCGCGGTCTGGAAGCTCTGAATAAGGCAATAGGCATGAATAACAAAAAGCCACTGTATTTCTTTGAAAGAGCCAAATCTTATTATCTACTGAGAGATTTTGCGAGAGCCAAACAAGAACTAGGGACTGCTCAAAGAATGGGCTTCAAAGGAGACCCAGAAACGATAAACAAAATTATGAGCGCCAATTAGCCAGTCTGGTCAGTGATGACATCAAATTCTCTGTTCCATTGCAAGCTTTTGGACTCTACAAAGAGCACATAACGATCTGATGGCAACTGACTGAGCACCTGTCTGAGGCTAATCTCAGACTTTGTAAATATTACTTTGTAGAGTTTACTATTAGTAACTGATACTATTTCCACTCTGACAAGTTCTCCTGATTTAATCCGGGCTTTTAGGTCTTTGTCTATGACTGCCAATTCATTAGTCAGAGTTCTTTGTACGGGAGAGACCCCATTATTACAAGGCTTTATTATAGCTTCGAACACCTTGCCTTGTTCCACTTCAAAACCTGGAAGTAAGTCTATGCTATAACCTGCGGCAAAGGTTTGTTTTACACCATCTGCTTCTATGACTGCATTGGAAAACAGTGTCGTTCCAGCATGATACTCTTCCTGGAAATTATTTCTTATAAAGAGAAAATTTCCATCACAATCTACCATATCACAATCCTCATCTATCTGCCCGTCACAATTATTATCCAATCCGTCACAAAGTTCCAGAGCAGTGGAATAGATAGCTGTATCACTGTCATCACAATCATTACTATTGGCTACATAGCCATTAGGTTG
Organism: uncultured Saprospiraceae bacterium; assembly: GCA_964556525.1. Taxonomy (GTDB): domain Bacteria; phylum Bacteroidota; class Bacteroidia; order Chitinophagales; family Saprospiraceae; genus RFSX01. The sequence continues at coordinate 5,216 of CAZKXO010000008.1, read as the reverse complement.
GACACAAGCTGTAAGGCTTACCAAAGGATTACCTTCACCGTCGCCATCTTTATCTTGATACCATAGCTGAGGAGACGAGCCGTCGGCAAGATCATCTATAGTCCCATTACAATCATTATCCAGTCCATCGCAGGCTTCTATTGCACTAGAATATATAGCTGCGTTATTGTCATTACAATCTGTACTATTGGCTACATATCCTACAGGTGCAGTGCATGCTGCCACAGAAATTGCAAGGTTACCTTCGCCATCACCATCGGCATCTATGTACCACAATTGGGCTTCAGCTGAATCTGAGGTAAGATCATCTACTGTTCCATTACAATCATTATCTAGTCCATCGCAGATTTCTATTGCATTGGAATACACAGCTGTGCTATTATCATTACAATCTGTACTATTGGCAACGTAACCTACAGGTGGTGTACAAGCAACTGTAGATATGTCGGAATCTCCTTCACCATCTCCATCAGCATCTCTATACCATACTAGACTTGCTGACGATCCTTCTGGTATGTCATCCACAGCACCATTACAATCATTGTCTAAGCCATCACATACTTCCGCCGCTGCGGTATTCACGGCTGCATTGAAATCATTACAGTCGGAATTATTGCTTACATAACCTAAAGGCTGGCTACATCCATCTATTATAGTCTCTGGATCACCGTAACCATCTCCATCGTTATCTCTATACCAGCTACCTGTTTCTGCTACATCATCTATAACACCGTTACAGTCATTGTCTTTGTTGTCACATAATTCTATGGCACTAGAACTCACAGCAGCATCTGTGTCATCACAATCTAAGTTGTTTGCCGCATAGCCTGCAGGACGCGTACAGGCAATTATAATACTTGCAAGGTCACCATCGCCGTCACCATCTTCATCTTTGTACCAGGTCAAATCAGCTGCTGCCTCAGGTCTTATATCATCTATAGTGCCATTACAATCATTATCTAGTCCATCACAGAATTCCAAAAAATCATAGCCTACTGTATGATCAGCATCATCACAGTCATCACTATTAAGCACATAACCATCAGGTTTGTCACAGTCTTCTGTATAAATGATAGGATCTCCTTGTCCATCTCCATCTGCATCTCGATACCAGGTCATCAATTGTTCTGTAAATCCAGGGTCTAAGGCATCTATAAGACCATTACAATCATCGTCTATAGAGTTGCAAAGCTCAGGCCTATCTGGATGCACAAGAGGGTCTGTATCATCACAATCTCCTCCTGCAGCTATATAACCCGACTGAGAGTCACAGTATGGAATTCCAGTAGAGTCATCTCCGTATCCATCATTATCTAGATCAGCATAGACTTTGGAATTATCTAGTAAGCCAGTTTTCCAGATGCCTCTTCCATAGGTCGCTGCGTATAATTCACAATCATGTATACGCATTTCGGATATGAGAATATTAGGCATACTCTGTGATACTAGTGCCCATTGTGTATGATCAGAGTTACGATAGTAGACACCGGGGTCCATACCTACATACATCCCGTTTTTGGGCCCTCCTTCATAGATCACACATTCTGCAGCTAGCTCAGGGAGATTATCCATTATATCTGTCCAGTTTTCCCCTCCATCAGTAGACTGTACCACCCTGGAATCGGTACCTGACAGTGCCATGGTAATCCAGTTCTTATCATGTGGATGTAAGGATATATAATTGATATTAGAAAACCCAAAAGGTGGTGTTATCTCAGTCCAATTAGCACCTCCATCTATTGTCTTATAAGCTTGTTCTTCGTACCCTACAATGATATAATTATTGTCATCTTGAGCTATAGCAAGCTCTTGCATTGTCGTATCCGCTGGGTTATTGGGTACAAAATTTGAGATGGGAAACCAGTTTTGAGTGGAATCCACCGTTTTGTGCAGTTGCTGCTTTCCCTGATAGAAGGTATGAGGAACTAAAGGGTCTTGTACAATTGGTGTTACCCACTCCCCTGTTCCAGGAGAAGCAAAGACACCTCCAACTCTGGTATGACCACCATCTGCTGTCTTGTAGAGAAAGCCGTACTGGATACTGGCATAGATGACGTTATTGTTATATCTGTCGATAATAGGAATCATTCCATCTGCACCTATAAAGTCTACCCAGCCTCGTTCGTCTGTATTCAAGCTCATCCCATTGTCCTGACTTCCTGCCACGAGCAATGCTCCATCGTCAGAAATTGCAAACCTATAGAACTGCCTGATACTTAGTCCTGGTGTCTTATCATTGAAGCTGTCAGCTTCGTCTTCTGAGACAAATATTCCACCATCGGTTCCGAAATACAATCTATTTCCGACATACTTTATAATGTCGATATCTGCATGTATAAATGGCAAAGGATCATAGGTAAGCCAGTGAGAAGTTTGTTCCCAATTGACTCCTGCATCATAAGATCTATAGGACATAATACCTCCTATATGCACTTCATTCTTATCTAAAGGGCTGACAACTATGTCCATATCTCTGGGCGCTTGGCCACCTTTGACGGTCTTGACATAGCCCATAATGTTGTTATCGTTGCTAGTATTATTAGATTGGACAACAAATGATTGTCCACCATCCATAGATAGATATAAATTACCAAAACCTCCATTATCCCCTTCTAAGGCATAGACATATTGTGGATCATCTACGGTAACTGCCAGCATGATAGGATTGAACTGGATGTTGTTATTCTTCCATGGACCCTCCAACTCTGTCCAGCTCCAGCCCTTATCTTCTGACCTATATACACCATTAGTACCAGACACATAGATAACATCAGTAGAGCCAGGTTTGAATTCCAAATCATACAAGGTAGCCGAATGTACTAAGGTGTTGAAAAAGCTATCTCCACCATTTCTAGAAATAAAAATGTTGCCTCCTTCATTTATTGCGGCAACAAAATTGGGGTCAAATTCATTGACCTTGATATCTATAATTCTTGAAAGATCAGGAACACTAGGTACATCATACCAAGTAACTCCACCATCTATAGATCTCATTATTCCTGACCCCCACGTTCCAGCATAGTAATGATCTGGATTATGCGGACTGATTGCCAACGAGTAGATATTAAGATTGTTTTGCTCGTCAAAGATGGGCATCCAAGTACCACCACAATCAAAGCTTTCAAAGATTCCACCTGTAGGAGAGCCTACTAGAATATGATTGTTGTCCTGTGGATTTACTGCAATAGCTGATATCCTTCCCAAATGCGAGGACCAGCCTGTAGTATTTGTAGATTCTGCAGGACCCATATCTGTCCAGGTTGGGTTGAGACCTATTCCTGGAGGATCCGTAGTTACGTTTTGAAAATTTGAAAAGCTGGCATTGGCTCTAGCATTCGCTAGCATGATGCCGTTTTTGTCTAGGCATCTCTTCATCCAGTATTGCCATCTTCTGAAGCCCTTATAGCCAGTATGGTGGCCTTGACCATGAATCTCGAAGAATCTTTCACCTTCTGCTACAATCTCTTCATAGGTCATAGTCGTATCCATGGCCATTTCCATGTATACCTGACCGTGCAGTTGAGACACAACAGTACCTACCAAACACAGTATGTTAAACAACTTTTTCACAAGTGACAAAACTCTCTATCAAATTAGCTTAGGGGGCAAAAAGTAGGATAAAACAATGAAAAACAATACAATATATATTGTAATTATTGTTAATATCAAGTATAGAGAGTCTTTTCAGCTGTTAATTTACACCTGAAAACTGTTAAGAATTATTCCTCTTCTGATTTATCGTATTGACCACCGATATATTCATCCAGAATTTCGCTAAGATTAGGCTTAGGAATGATACCACTGAATCGTTCATGGACGACGCCTTGATGTATCATTAGCATGGTCGGTATAGACTTGATTTTGAAGTATTGTGACAATTTGGGGTTGGCTTCGGTGTTAACTTTGGCTACCAGTGCTCTGCCTTCGTATTCTTCAGCCAATTCATCGATGATAGGGCCCAACATCTTGCAAGGGCCGCACCAGTCGGCATAAAAATCCAACAAAACAGGCATTTTGGACTCTTGGACCATCTCTTTAAAGGTTTGATCGGTGACTTGAGTCGCTTGAAATTTAGGCTTTTTGTTCCAAAACATAGTTTACATATCTAGTACTTCGGGTGCCATACCCATATTTGAAAATCCACCATCATGAAACAGATTCTGCATGGTTACATATTTGGTATAGTCTGAAAACAAAGTTATGCAGTAATCAGCACAAGAGTCGGCTGACGCATTGCCGAGTGGAGACATTTTATCCGAATATGAGAAGAATTCCTGAAAGCCTTTTACTCCTTTTCCAGCTGTAGTCATAGTCGGTGATTGACTAACAGTATTGACACGGACATGATTTTTCTTTGCCCAGTGATACCCAAAACTTCTTGCAAAGGACTCCAACAGTGCCTTGGATTCCGCCATTTCACTATAATCTGGGAAGGTCCTCTGTGCAGCTATATAGGTCAATGCGAGGATACTTCCCCACTCATTGATACAATCTTTTTTGTAGGCACATTGCATAAATTTATGGAAGGAGATCGCAGATATATCAAAAGTCTTCTGCATCCAATCATATTTGATATCTGTATAAGCCTTCTTCTTTCTCACATTCAGAGACATTCCTATACTGTGTAGAATAAAATCAAACTTGCCTCCAAATCTCTCCATAGACTTATCATATAGATTTTCTATATCCTCTGTGGATGTTGCATCAGCTGGAATGACTATACTGTTAGTTTTCTCAGCCAGTTCATTTATGGCGCCTAGTCTGAGTGCAACTGGTGCATTAGTAAGTACTATTTCGGCCCCTTCTGCATGCGCCTTTTCGGCAATCTTCCAGGCGATAGAGTTGCTGTCTAAGGCTCCAGAGATTATACCTTTCTTCCCTTTCAGTAGTCCGTTACTCATAAGTTATAGTGGTTTTAGTTTTGTCAATTAGTGATAAGATCTTTTGCGTTATCGATTGCAAAAGTACTCGGCGGATCTCCACTTAGCATCTTCGCAATTTCTGTGATACGTTCTGACTGATCTAAAATCTTTACATGGGTGGTTGTTCTAGTCTTGGTTTCTTCTTTATACACAAAGAAATGTCTGATTGCTCTAGCAGATACTTGCGGCGAATGTGTTATACACAGCAACTGATGTCGATCAGAAAGCCCTTTGAGGATATCACCCATCTTACCAGCTACTTCTCCAGATACTCCTGTATCTATATCATCAAAG
>CAZKXO010000007.1:0-29440 GCA_964556525.1 uncultured Saprospiraceae bacterium | reverse complement strand
GGGTTATCTAATATCCATGCTTAGTTAGAGACTTACTGAAAAAAAAGAGAGCCTCCTTATCGGAAGCCCTCTTGCTATACTAGTCTTATTTTATTTTGTAAACTATACCTTCATCTTATCTGCAGAAAATCCATTGTTGAACTTAATGTTGGTAGTTGTGTACTGTCCATTCTGGCTGTACTGACCATCAGCATTAGGCGCATATGACCTTCTATTAGTTGCGATATAGACACCATCTATTTTTTCGTAATCCAGTTCCATTCTTACGATAGGCTTGTCTATGCCCATCGCTGGAATAGAAAACATAAACTGATCTACCATATGTGTCTCCGGATTGAAATAAAGGATATATTCATCATTTACTTCTTTGCCTACTTCAGCAGGATTATATGTAAGGCTTACTTTGTCATAATTGATTCCATTGACCTGTTCTTGTCCCATGTAAGTATGATGAGTACCTGGATCATCTAGTTTATACATCATAGTGAACCAAAAGAAATTTACAGTTCTTAGGAATTCAGTTCCACCGATGGCAGCTGGATCAGAAATGTTATTACCATCTAGAGAAATTTTTGCCATTCCGTTCATCATACATTGCTTTGCAACACCTCCTTGACCAGGAAGTACATGTACATTGTGATGGGGATATTTTGCCCATGATACTTCACCATCGAAAATATATCTTTCAGTAGATATGTCTTTTCCTTTAGCAAAATCATGATAGATGTAAGAATACTCTACATCTTTTTTGGCTGCAATTTTCTTCCAGCCACCATTTACTTTACTGAGTGCATCCAGTAGTTCTTGTGATTTGGAATCTGTGCCAGTAGTGCCTAATGTGAAAGCAGAGAAAACTGCTACAGCCATAATAATGGCGCCGAACTTAAAAATTGAATTTAACATGTTCATTTTTAATTGAAAAAGTTTTGTAATTGTGTATTGGGCTTTGCAAAAAGCTTAATCCCGACTTAAATAGAAATAGGCAGGATATGTTCACAGGAAATCGAGTTTTATGATATTTGGACTATTGAGATAAAAGACCTTGATAGTCAACATTATATATGCATCGCACCCTCTTTGGTCACATAAATGAGTCGGAGAGATCCAACTAAAGGTCGCAATAATGACGCATCTGGCTTAATCCAATAAGCCTGAGTAGAGTCCAACTTAGCTAAAAATCTAATATCTAAAAAACAATCCCAACATACTCTAACACATAAGTCTCCGACTTAGAAACAATCTCAAAAGAATGTAGCCTAGCAGGAAAATCTTCTTCAGTATAGTCTACCGTTAAAAGATAACTATTAGGACTTTCTGCTCTTTTCCAATTTGAAATATCAATGTTTAGAATAGCGTCATCTTTGTCTAAGACCCTTTGGATTATCTTACCAGTATCATCCAATATTGTATTATTGGAATATTGTTCTAGCGCAGCTTTTCTATAGAAACTATCCTGTTCTATTTTGTTGATTAAGTTTTTTTCATCGTGGTAAAGGAAAACCAGAGAACCAGTAACGAAATTATTTTTGTCTCTAAAAAATAATAATTCTTCTTCGTGTTTTAACTCTATCACTCTAGATCTCAGTTGTCCTTTGGTCGAAAAATACTCACTCTTTTGTTGGATATCCACGTCTATGCAATGATCAGTTATTGGCTTAGAGTCAAATTTTATTGGTCCACATTCAGTAGAGAGAAGATTACAAGACGGATGATAGCTGTAATGATATGTTGTTGTATAATTTTCTATAATGGAAAGATTTTCATATGCAGAATGGCAATCAGTATGGATAACTTCTACATCAGTGTAAGCATCCGAAATTTGTCTTATAACAGCTTTGTCATTCAGAAAGCAGAACGATTGGGAGTCATTGTGCTTGGATTCTAAAAGTATGCTGACATTTCCTTCCCTGCCAAAGGCAATTTGAGAGAATAGGGTGATTGGATAAACTACTTTCTCACGTTTCTGCCTTGGAGGTTTTGAAATTGTAGAGTCAGTAACTGTTTGTAATAGTGGATTTTCTCTTAGGCAGTCAATCTGAGCCACCAGCTGAAGGGCTGCAAGTAACATCAGCGTAGTAAGAATGATTTTCTTCATAAGGGAATTGCACTCACTTATTATATTAATGAAATGCTTGGCAGAATAATTCCTATTTAAGTGCCACAGTCTAGATTAGTTTACCTCTCTTGGAACAAATAGAAACTGTGCTCCCAAATCACTCAACACAAACAAACAGATAAACAGCTTTGGATCTTTATAGGTCTTCTTGAACTCGACTACTTTCTCTTTGAATACAAGCTTGTTAGTTGTAAATTCTTCTAAGCTGGATACATTGATAGACCAGTTGGAATTTACTTTTTCTCTATCTACTAGGTTGAAGCCTAGAGCGATAGGTTGTTTGGCAACTACAAAAATAGGATGCTCCGAGGCTTTGCTCTTTATGATTTTATCTGAAGCAGCCGCAAGAAGCTTGTTGTAGCGTTTCATTTCATTTTCTATGACGAGTAGCTTTTCAGCTTCTTTCATTTCCTCTTCCATAACACAAAGTTAGTTATTAGAAGGGATTAGTTATTGGAGAAAAAAGAGAAGAAGTAGACTAGGTGGTCAGAACAGCTTCTTGGGGTACGTATATCATTTCGTTGTAAGGAATCACGGTGTTGAGACCCTTACTGGCGAAATAGGCTTTTACAGTTTCTTCCCCAGCATCAGAAGCAGCAAGTATAAAATCACCACCCCAAGCGCCTAAAGACTTTATCCCACCATTAAAATCGGAAAGACCCAGTTGCTCAGTTACTGTTTCTAGACCCAGATGCTGGCTAATAATAGCTTCGTGTTCTGTTATAAGGTCTATGAACTTAGAAAGAGACTTGCATGCTAAGACTTGCTCAGTAATGCCACTCAGTTTCTTGACCATAGTCTTTTTCTGCTTCGCTTTTTTGAAGTAGTGTTCTATGGCAGCTTTAGAAGACTGTTTTTTGTTTAGATAGATGAAATAGAGCTTATCTCCGAAAGAAGGAATGAAGTCTACCTCTGTATAATTGACAGTGTCATCAGCAATCTGGTAGGTAATAGGCAATTCAGCACCTGCAGCAGCTACATCATAGCCTGAACCTTCAAAAACCTTGAAATGTAGAAGCAATGGATTGACATCTGCCCATTGTGCGACCATATAAGTCAGCGACGAACTAGAACCAAGGCCCCATTCTTTGTCAAACTCCATATATGTCTTCACATCAAAGCCATTCCACTTAGAAAGGAACTCGGAATTTAGACGAACAGCACCCTTGAGTAACTTCTTGAGATAGGCTGCTTTTTGTTCATCTGTGGTCTTTACGGCAGAAAAATCATATAAAGAAATCTGAGCAGTAAACCACTCTTCATTATTATGATCGTAACTTTTCCAGTAGAGATCAGACTTTCGAGTCTGCTTGACCTCCATTCTCTGTCCGTACTTAGTTGGTATAGCCAAAGCTAATGCGCCATCCAGTACTCCATATTCTGAAGTGAGTAATAATTTGCCGTGCCCGTAGTAAGTCCCGATGGGTCTTCGTTTTAATTATGATAAAGGGTCTTCGGGAAGAATCATCGAAATTAAGATTCTAGTTTATAATTGAGAAATTATATTAAACTTTTCTTCATACATAATGTACCATAGGTGGATAGAGCCCGATTTATAGGCTACAAATCAGGCTGTACGCAGTGTTTGCAAATAGGATTGAACTGCACTAAAGGAGACTATCTCATTGGCAAAATGCTCTATAGCAGCCAGTTCTTCATCCTTGGAGGCCTTTAATTGGGCCAGAATGTTTTGCAAATGCATCTTCATATGCCCTTGTTGGATGCCTGTTGTAATCAATGATCTTAGTGCTGAGAAGTTTTGCGCGAGACCAGTAGCAGCTATAATCCGCATCAGTTCTCCAGAACTTGGGTTCTCCAGTAATTCCAATGATCTCTTGGCAATAGGGTGGAGAGAGGTAAGCCCACCTACTGTTCCTACGGCTAGAGGTAAATCCAACCAAAATTTGAAATGACCATCTTTTAGCTCACAATGAGAAAGACTTTCATATTGTCCGTTTCTACTTGCATAGGTGTGACCACATGCTTCTATGGCCCTAAAGTCATTTCCAGTAGCGATTACAACTGAGTCTATACCATTAAATATACCCTTGTTATGGGTTGTAGCTCTATACGGATCTATTTCAGCAATTTTGATTGCCATCTCAAATTTTTCAGCAAAGGACTCCGCTGACATCCCCCCTGGAAACTTACCTAATTCAGATACTGGACATTCTACCCAAGCCCTAACCAGACATTCAGGAGTATAGTTAGAAAGTATGGACATGATGATATTTACCTTCTTTTCTTTACCTGAGAAGTCATCGGTACTCTCGAAATAGTGAATTAATGAGCGGCTAAACTGCTCCAAGCAAGTATTGATAAAATTAGCACCCATAGAATCACAGGTCTCGAAAGCAGCTTTGAGCTGATATAATCCTTCTTGTTCAGCTGTAAAGTCTACCAGCTCTATGTCCATAATACCACCGCCTCTCTTGATCATATTACTGGTGATATTGAAGCATTCTTTGATCAATTTTTGCTTGATAGTAGGGAAATGGCCTTTTAGTTTTGATTTATCTCCCTTCCAGACAAAGGAAACCTGACCTAGTTTTTTAGTGGAGATAATCTCCGTCCTAAATCCTCCTCTTTTCATCCAAAACTTGGCAGCAGCAGAGGCGGCAGCGACAACTGAGCTTTCTTCTATAACCATAGGGACACAGTAAGGGCGCTCATCTATGATGAAATTTGGCGCGACACCAAAAGGCATAGGGAAGTTGCTGATGGTGTTTTCACTAAAATTATCGAGGATTTTCTGTTGCTCTTCATTGGAATGCCAATAACTCATAAGTTCCGACATGACTTTGTCAGGCTCCTTATAAAAGTTCTGGACTATCCATTTGATCTTACCTCTCTTAGAGAGTTTAGAAAAGCCGCTTATAGTTTTGTGCTCGTTATCCATTCAGGTGCAAAATTATTCTTTCAGTCTTAATAAAGCATGAGACATCTGTAGTCCTTCTATTTGTAGTTTTGCATATCGAGTCAGTTCATCATAGTCCAGAGCATGTTTCAGAAAGCTGCTGGCCTGTGCATAGATAGAAGGCAATTTGCAGCTTTTCATGTAATAATAGCCATCTAGAAAGCCTTTGATGCCACCAGAAAAGATGATTTTTTTAGTTTTTAAGGCATTATTGCTGCTCACTATTGCATTTATATGGCCTAGCATTTCTTCGCAAGAGTGCCCTAGTCTGAGTACAGGAGATAAACTAACTGTCCGCATTTCATCTGAACGCATAAGTTCCAATTTAGAAAAATTAGTGCCTCCAAAACCAGCCAATTCTATAGCTTCTAAAGGTAACTGAAGCAAAGCCTCCAAGCTTGCTTTTCCAAATCCTTGGCCGACTTCTTTGACAATAATAGGATAATTGGCTCCAGCAATTACAGCTTTTATCGTTTCCAATGGGGTAGTCATGATACGATCACCTTCGGGCTGTAACCACTCCTGAAGGGGATTGATATGAATAATAAGACCATCCGCGGAAAGCTTTGAGATAAGACCCTCTATAACAGAAAGTTCTCTCTTTTTGACCAGCTCTTCTACTTGTGCAATCCCTAGATTTATAAGTAGAGGACTATCAGGCATCAATCCTTTTACGTCAAATTCTGACAAGCGTCTGTCTTCGTACAATAGTTGGCGACATGAACCCAGCCCCATTCCCAGACCAAATTCTCCACAGAGCTTAGCCAGATTATGATTTATAGTTTTGGCTTTTTCTGTGCCACCGGTCATGCTGGAAATCCAGATGGGAAATCGTATAATTTTACCACAGATTACGCTGGACAAGTCTAGACCATCAGTATAATGTCCTGACAAGATAGGCTCATAGCTGAACCTGTTGTCAGCCTGCTCTGAAGGGGTGCCAGAAATGAGAGCCATTTCTATATGGTCTTCTTTTCTATCCGCAGCCTGCTTATCCGACTCTATTTTTATTTTATCTGGCAATTTTGTCTTTGCTGTGTTTGTTTTCTTAACAGAATTATATGATGGCTAAAATACTAAATACAGGTGTGAACTACGTTTTTACGCTACTTTTGCATTACCAACTCCCTCACCTTACAAATTCAATATTATGAACTTACTGAGCAAGATCACATGTTTATGTTGTTTTATCTTTATAGCCCAACTGCTTGTAAGCCAATCCGTTGAGACTGTAGAAGCTTACAATAAAGGTGTAGCTTCAGCAAAAGAAAAAGACCACAAAACAGCTATCCAGCACTATTCTACTGCCATCGGTATAGATCCACTATATGCACAGTCTTATTACAGTAGAGGTATTTCTAAATTACAACTCAAAGACCTAAAAGCGGCTGCCGTAGATTTCAAAAAGTGTCTAAAACTAGATCCTGAAAACGCTAAGGCTCATTACTACGCAGCTTACTGCCTGATGAATATGGAGCGCAATGAAGAAGCTATCAAAAGTTTCTCACGAGCATTGCAATATGATCCCTCACTCACTAAAGTCTATTACTATCGCGCCAAAATACAGATGCAAGATGAGAATTACGAGAGAGCTATCGCAGATTTTCAGGATGCAATTGCCAAAGATGGCGCTGACGAAAAAGTTTATTATCAGTTAGGCGTTTGTTATCTGAAAACTGGCGAACCCAAACTTGCCCGCCAATCTTTTGGTTTGGCCATAAAAGAAGATAATGCTTATAAGCCGGCTATCACAGAAAAAATGAAGCTGGAATACAAGTCCACTGGCTACGATGAAAGTATCATGCTTGCAGATCAGTTACTAGAGCTGGAAGCGACAAACGAAAAAGCTTTGTATTATAGAGCCATGAGCCTGCTTAAGAGCGATAAGCTTGAAGAGGCTTATGCTGCCTTTGATGTTTTTGTAACTGCTTATCCGGAGAACAAAATTGCCTTAAAGAACAAAGCCAACATAAGTCTGAGGCAAAAGGATTATACAGCTTCAATAGCAGATCATACTGCTCTTATTGCGCAAGACACTGATTTTAAGAATTATTACAATCGGGCTCTCTCCTACATGCAACTGGAACAATGGAATGAAGCCTTAGCTGACCTTAGTCAAGTAATCAAGCAAGAACCAGAATATGCAGAAGCTTTTTATAACCGATCCAACGTGCAGTTACAACTAGAGAAAACTGATGAAGCCTGTGCAGATATGCGTATCGCAGGGAAACTAGGATATGAAAATGCAATCAGCTATATAGTGACACTATGCGGTGGCTAGTCAAGGGTCTTGGATACCCTGAGTCTGTGCTCTATTGCTGTCTTAAATTCTTGTAAAAAATATAGCGCATTATTCTTATTAAAGCATAGCGGTGGTTTCATCTTGATGACATTATTATGAGGACCATCTGTTCCTACTAGAATAAATCGTTGTTTGAGTTCCTCTTTTATATTTACAGCCATTGATTCATCAGGATTTTTTTTGCTATCTCTGAATTCGATGCCAATAAATAAACCGCTTCCTCTGACGTCAGCTATGCAGTAGTATTTCTTTTGTAATTCTAGTAGACTATTTCGGATATAATCACCGACCAGTTTTGCATTTGCTTGGAGTTCTTCTTCTTTGATAATATTGAGCACTTCCATGGCAACTGTACAAGAGACAGGGTTACCACCAAAGGAGCTGAAAAATTCCATTCCGTTGGCAAAACTATCAGCAAGTTCTTCTGTAGTAATTACAGCTGCAACAGGATGTCCATTGCCCATAGACTTGCCTACAATTACCATATCGGGAATGATGTCCTGCATTTCGAATCCCCAGTAATAATCGCCTAATCTTCCAAAGCCTACCTGAACCTCATCCACAATAAGTAGAATCTCATGCTGCTTCAGAAAAGGCACTAAGGTCTTCAAGTAACCTGCTGCTAGCGGGACTTGACCACCACAACCAGAGATGGGTTCCACAATAAGGGCAGCAGGAATATTTCCTTTATTTATTTCTGAACTTAGAATCTCTATTGCATTTTGGGCATAGGCTTTACCGTCAGGGAATAGACCATCATAATCCTTGGGTAAGGGTAGGGTAATGACCTTGTCTGGTTTGCCTTTACCGCCCTTTCCACTGTGTTTGTAATCACTTATTGCAATGCCTGCTTGTGTATTTCCATGGTAACTGCTTTTGAGAATTGCCACAGTACTTTTATTAGTATGTGTTTTTGCTATTCTTACAGCTAGGTCTGATGCTGCGCTGCCACAATTGACATAGAAGGTTTTAGTTAGAGGATCAGGCATTGTCTCAGTTATAGCTTCTGCATAGTCGACAAGTTGTGGATACAGGTATCTGGTATTAGTGTTGAGTTTTCTTACTTGTTTGCTAATTGCTTTGGAAATACGAGGATGACAATGGCCCACATGTGCAATGTTGTTGTAGGCATCCAGGTAGCAATTGCCCAAGTGGTCATACATGTATTGGAAGGCAGCCCCAGTCATGTAGATAGGTTCTTGATAGCTGGTGGATAGAGATCTTCCAGTAAATTTTTCTCTTTTGTCTGTAATAATATCTGGTCGTGGAAACTCCGTCTTTAGGCCCAATGCGGCTAGGAAATAGTTTTTAATCCACAGTGGGCTTATAGAAATCCATTTGTGTAACAAACGCCATGCAGGTTTTTCACTTATCAGAACGTAGTCTGTATCCTCTCCATTGGCTTTTTTTTCTGCTGAGTTGCACACAGAAACACATAGCCTTGAAGGTATAAGAATGTGGAGGAGCTCTATTTCTTCTTGTTTTAGTGGATATATGCTATGGTAACCTAACAGGAATGCTTTTGCTTTTTCGAATGGGTTTTCTTCGTTGGCCATCATAATATAAGTCAAGGCAATAGCTACTTCATATATCAGTGGACTATGGGCAATATCTCCGAAATCTATAATGCCTGCAACAGTTTCTCCATCGACTATTATATTATTGTCATTCAAGTCTGAATGAATAATACTTTGTCGAAGTTTGTTTTGAATAGGAAGAATCTTTTGTTCGAAAACATCTAGGTAATAACTGACTACTTTACTGTCTGCGAGGTCTGCGATATGGATTACCTTTTCAGAATTGAGCAAAGTATACTTCATGTCCCATGCCAATTCCCGAGACTGTATGAAAGTATTTTTTACCTCTAATAAGCAAGCATTCATATGGGCTGCTGCCATGCCAAAACCATGGAGTAATGTTGCTGTATGATCTACTTTGGCAAGGAGCTCGCCCTCTATATAAGGCAGTAATCTTGAGAATGAATCGTCTTCATAGACTTGCAAGGCCTCAAGCGAAACTGGGGTTTTGAATGCTAAATTTTTAGCTGATAGCAATTCTAAAACCTTGTCTTCTTCACATATTAGCCTGTATTCGCTAGCATTTTTATAGTGTTTGAGTAGGTAGTTAGTGCCTCCACTCTTTATTCTGTAATTGGTACTGGCGTACCCTGCTAGTTCTTCAATTTCTTGAGGATGTATACTATAAGGTTCTAAGAGTTTTTTGACTATATCCATTTCCTAACAAATCTCACTAAAATCAAACTCAAAGTTTAATTTAGATGGCGGAACAATTAGTACATGTAGGATAAAAAATATCTTTGGGAGAAGGCGAGCTGTATGATAATCATTCTGATGCTGTATTGCCAGCTGATATATCGAGTTGTCTTTCTGCTATAGATGGTCTAGGTGTTCCTTATATTCCATTGACAACTGGAGATTTTGGATGCAATGATTTGCAATAGATTTCGATTTCTTTCACTGTCCTATAGAAGCTTGTTTTACAATTACAGTGACAAGAAACTAACAGAATTATTTAGGAGGTCTGAGTTTTTTCTGCAGACCATTGAGAAAATTTCTAAGGAACTGATCTTTACAGCTTCTGTATTGGCGCTGCGAGGGTTTTCTGAAAAAGGCACTGAGTTCGTGTTCACTGATGTAGATGTCTACCAGGTCATAGATTTTAAGGATGTCGATATCTTTCATTGTTAGGGCAATCCGTAGTTTTCTGAATATGATGTTGTTATTCAGTTCTTTCTCGGGTACCATCACGACACCATCTTTCTTACCCCTTTTGTGAATGATGAGCCCATTGAGAAAAGTTGCAAGCTGCTCATCTGTGAGGGCTTGGAAGTTAGGATCTTTTTCGGTTTTTAGCCAGTTGCTGACCTCAGCTCTCGTGACGGTGAGGCCATTGAACCCGAAGAGTTGTATCATCTGGTCATCACCAAAATCAAAGCTATAGCGTAAGCGTCTCAGTATATCATTATTGTCCATTATCGGCAAGGTAAGAAGGAATGTGAGTCAGTATGTAAAAAACTGAATTAGTTTTTAATCATTTTGGCCTCATCCTTTTGAGCTTTGGGACTGATTTTCACTGGTTTAGCACCGAAGTGACTCTAAATATTGTCGGTAATTTTTTTTATTTATGGTTAATTAAACTGTAAGCTGCGAAAAGCATCTAATATCTGATAATCTTATCCTTACCTTTAAGTTAGAAAACAACATTCTATATAATGAGATTTATATTAATATCCTTTTTAGCGCTTTTCTTTGTACTGAGCTTGAGTGCTCAGAATAACTCAGGAGAGATTGTGTACTTGGAAAAAATCAACATTCACAAAAGCTTGCCGCCAGAAATGGAAGCTATGAAGGACAGAATTCCTGAATTTCGGGAGTCAAAGAAAATCCTTTATTTCAATAGTGAGGAAGCCTTATATAAGAACAAGCCTCGGACTGAGGAAGAAAAGCAGCAGCGACAAGAATTCAGAGGAGAAGGAAGAAGAGGAAGAAGAAGAGGAAGATTTGGAGGTAGAAATGCAAATAACGAATACTATACTAGTGTCAGTGACAAGCTTTCTGTAGACTCTAGAAACCTCTTTGGAAAGGACTTTCTCATAGAAGGTAATAGAGATCCACTAAAATGGAAGATAACTGGTGAGCAAAAGCAAGTCGGTTCATATCTGTGCCAAAAAGCGACTTATCAGGATACTACCCAAAATATAGTTGCTTGGTTTACTCCGATGATCCCTGTCCCTTCTGGTCCCAATCAGTATAATGGCTTGCCAGGCATGATTCTCCATATGGACTTTGATGCGGGCTTGAGACAGATTACAGCGGTAGATATACTACTGAAAGAACTAGAAAAAGATGTCATCGTAAAACCTACAAAAGGTAAAAAAGTAAGCGAAGAAGAATTTGATAAAATAAGAGAAGAAAAGATTAAAGAAATGGAAGAGGAATTTGGTGGCAGAGGAGGAGGTAGATTTAGGGGTGGTTTCCGAGGCTAGCTCACATTATTTCAGGCTACTTCCTACAAAACTCAAATTCTATGAAAAACTATCTTTTCGGTTTCTTTATTGTAATATTATTTTCATCAGTGTCAGCACAGGAAATCGACCTGACAGGGCAAGTGCTTGGTGAGGATAATGAAATTTTGGTCAGTGCCACTGTAGTTTTGCTTTCCCAATCAGACTCCACCTTGGTGAGTTTTGCTTTGACTAACGACAAAGGATATTACAAAGTAACTGAGCTGGCCTACGGTGACTATCTATTGCAAGTGACCTATCTGGGCTATAAGCAATTTTCAGAAGCGCTTCAGGTGGATGCCACTACTTCTCCAGAGCAACCTAGTATCAAATTACAACTCTCACAAAATAAACTCCAGCAAGTGGAAATAGAAGGCGAACACGTGCCTATAGTTGTAAAAAAAGACACTTTGGAATACAACGCAGCAGCCTTCCAGACCCAGCCCAATGAAGTCGTAGAAGACTTACTGAAAAAACTGCCAGGCGTGGAAGTAGAAGATGATGGAACAATTACCGCTCAGGGGGAAGAAGTCCAAAAAGTTACTGTGGATGGAAAAAAGTTTTTTGGCGACGACCCGACTATAGCTACCAGAAACCTACCAGCTGATGCAATAAACAAAGTGCAAATCTTCGATGAGAAATCTGAGATGGCGCAGTTTTCAGGAGTAGATGATGGAGAAAGAGAGAAAACAATAAATCTGGAGCTTAAGGAAGACAGGCGGAAGGGCCAGTTTGGGACTGTAGAGGCCGGCTATGGCACCGATAACAGACACAAAGGAAGATTATCGCTCAATAGATTTTCTACCAAAACACAAATATCTGCCATCGGCAATTTCAATAATATCAATGAGCAAGGTTTCTCCTCCAGAGATTATGTCAGCTTTATGCAAGGTGTAGGTTTCAGAGGTAGAGGTGGATTAAATATTAATAATGGACTCAGTAATGGTTTTGTTACCACCAATGCAGGCGGTCTAAATATCAATCATGATATATCTTCTAAAGTAGAATTTACTGCCAGTTATTTTCTAAATGACATTACTAATGAGCTGGAAAGTATAGTCCATAGAGAAAATTTTGGAAGAGCAGAAAGCTATTTTGATGATGAAAAGGCCTTGGAAGTAAATAGTTCTACCAATCACAGATTCAATACCGAATTTGATATAGAAATAGATTCCTCACAGAATATAGATATCAGAGCAGGAATAGTTCTCAATGATGGCAATGCGAGTTTAGATGGTTTTTCTCAGAGACTCTCAGACAGTTTTACAACTCAGAACAGCAGTGCCCAAGACTATATCAATGATGGTCAAAGTTTAAACCTGACAGGACGATTTACCTATCGTAAGAATTTTGGAACAATCAAAAAAAGAACCTTGACCTTCCAAGGTAATCTAAATGATACCAGCTCCGACACTGATGGAGACCTTAACTCACTGAATAGTTTTTTCGACGAGCTTGGTCAAGAAGAATTAATAGAAGATATCGTGCAAGCTCAGTTGCAAGATGACAACAGTGACAACTATCGATTGCAAGCTTCATATGTGGAACCATTAAAGCCTGATCAGTTTCTGGAGTTAAAGTATGTCCGACAGAACTTTGATAACGAACTAAGAAGAGAAGTGGTGGATATTTTATCTGGAGATTCTTTTATAAACGATGATCTGAGTAACCATTATACTAGAGATTATATGTATGACAGACCTTCGGTGACCTGGCACCGTAATTCAGATCTGACCCAGTTATCGATAGAAGCGGCCTTTCAGAATTCTGTACTTTTAGGTGATATCATTTCGGAAAACATCCAGATAGAAAACAGAATATTCAGGTTCTTACCTAGAGTAAATCTAAGACATGAATTTGGTCAGTCTCACAATATCAATGTGAGGTACAATACCAGTGTAAACGAACCATCTATACAACAATTGCAACCAGTACCAGACAACTCAGATCCGATAAATATCTATCAGGGAAACCCTGATCTGGTTCCAGAGTATACTCACAATCTTAGAGTCAATTATGTCAAGTATGATCAGTTTTCTTTTAGATCATTTTTTGCCTTTGTAAATGCCCGTTATTCCAGAAACAATATTACAAATCAGACGATTATCAATGATGCTTTTGTGCAGGTCACACAGCCAGTCAATGTAGACTATGATTTCAATATTTCTGGAAATATTTCATTCAGTACACCACTAAAGTTTTTGAAAACCAGACTGAATATAGGTACTAGATTGTCCTATCAGAACAGTCTCGTTTTTATCAATGCAACAGAAAATGTGAGAGACAGAATCACTACCAATTTCAATGCCCGTCTAGAAAATCGCAAGAAAACAGTAATAGACTGGGTAATAGGGGGGAGATATAATCTCAATAGAACGACTTATGATCTCAGTAGTAGAGATCAGTCTTTTGCCAACCAAAGTGCCTTCGTTGATTTTACTTACAACATAAAGAATTCTGTATCGATCAATACTGCTTTAAATGTAAATTTCTACAGTGAGGAACAATTTGGCGAAGCGATGACTGTACCGATTTGGAAAGGAAGCATTTCTAAGTATCTGCTAGATCAGAAACTCGAAATCAAACTTTCTGTCTTCGACATACTTAATCAGAACATAGGCATCTCACGATCCAATGGTGTCAATTTTATCCAGAACAGTGAGATCATTTCTTTAGGCCGTTTTGGTATGCTATCTTTCATATATTCTATAAAGGCTGCCGGTGGCGAAACTAGCAGTGGTCCTAGAGGTGGTGGCAGAGCTAGGATGATGAGAATGGGCGGATAGTATTCCAAACAAAAATTTTATCTTATGAGTCCCGACAGTATAGTAAAAAAGCAAGTCGTTGCTTACAACTCTAGAAACATATCAGACTTCACTCATTGTCATCACCCTGAGGTAGAGTTATACAGTCTAGGTGAATCAGAGCCTTTTGTAAGAGGCAGAGAGCAACTCCGTAAGAGGTATAAAGTCCTCTTTGATAGATCTCCAGAATTGCATACAGAAATAGTTCAACGCATGATTATGGGCAACACTGTCATCGACAAGGAAATAGTAACTGGAAGAGCAGGAGTTGCATCACAAAAATTTATAGCCATCTATCAGATAGTAGAGGGTCTTATTGCTAGAGTGGATTTTTTACGAGAGATAAATGATAAATAGAACCTCAGCCATAGATTGAGATTCTTTTGTTTTTGTCCTTAATTCCTCACATTGTACCGAAAGCCTACATAGATATTTCTTCCAAACAATGGTGCCCAAACGATAGAAGCATCAAAGAACTCACCAAAGGCATTTTGAGAATCTATAACGGCGTCTGTCTGTCTGTAATTAAATAAATTTTCTGCGCCCAGATAGATGTCCCACTTATCACCCCAGCGTTTCGAGATTTGTGCATTGGCCAGAAAATAAGAAGGAGAATTTACCAGTCGTCTATGTTCTACGGGATTACTTTGAGTATTAGGTAATCTCTGTGTTCCTCTCCAGTTGACTGTCAGGTCAAAGTGCCAATCGTTCTTTGCTTCATAAGCTGTATTGATAAATGCTCGATGACGTGATACTAAAGGCCTTTGCAACAACTCACCTTCATAAGTACTCTTTACATCAAAAAGTCTGTAGGCTACTCTGACATCCAGATTGGTGGTTAATTCATAGTCCAGTTTTACCTGAACACTATTAGAATAGGACTCACCTTGTAAATTGTAAAAAGCTACCCTGCTTGGGTTTTCGTAATCTACAATTATCTGATTTTCGAACTGGGTACGATAGACGTCCGCTGTAAGTACCAACTCCTTTTCTGCTATACGCAGGCCCTGAGAATAGCTTACTCCATAGTTCCAGGCGACCTCTGCTTCCAGTCCATAAGGAATATCATCTTCAGAAGGGTTTCTTATTTCCAATGTTCTTCCAGAAGCAAAGATGTTTAGATTTTCCGAAAAGATACTGGCAGTTCTCTGACCCCTGCCACCAACAAATCGTAATATAGCTTGCTCACCTAGATTATATTTCGCATGTATTCTAGGGGTAAAAAATCCACCATAATTATTGTGCTGGTCATATCTCAGACCAGGAATAATTGTCCACTTATCACCTTGTTTCCAGGTATACTCAGCATATACCCCAGGTGTGGATTCTTCTCGCGTAAAGAAACCAGATGCCTTATCTACCAGCTCTTCCACCTTGTCTCTCTGAAAGCTTAGTCCAGTTCTGATGATGTGTCCATTATTGAATATGTTCTGAAAGATGAGGTTGGAATAGATGGTATGCTCATCCGCATTATATCTCTGAAAACCGAACTCCGCTTCTTGCATATGGAAAGCTGTACTTAGCTGAAGTCCTATACTCATCTCTGGCCTGTTAGGAAAGATGAATCCAGTCTTGGACCAAAACTCTAGACGGTTTGTTTTTGATTTCATACGCCAGTGTTGATCATGGTTGGGATCCTCTCCAGAAAAGTGATCATGGAATCCTCCTTCATGATTGAGGTCGGAATACTTCACTCCAAATTGTCCTTCCAAGTTTTTCTTCCTGTGAAACTTCCATCTGTTACCAATAACAAAATCTCGCTCCAGTGGCATATCTGTAAAACCATCATTGTTTCGATCATGAACTTGCTCATTGCTTTTTGCATGTAAAAGCAAACCTGAAGATATATTTTCCGTAATCTGCCTTCTATAATTCAGATTACCTTCTATTCTACCACCGTCGCTGGCATAGCCATTTACATGAAGCAGTTCGCCTCTATCTGGTTTCTTAAGTTCGACGTTTATTTGACCTGTGATACTTTCAAAGCCATTGACGACAGAGCCTGGGCCCTTTATCAGTTGGATACTTTCTATCCAAGGCCCAGGTGTTGTATTCAGACCATACATACTGTTGAGACCTCTTACGTCAGGAATAAGCTCTCGTGTAATTTGTACATAAGGTCCTGCTAGACCGAGCATCTGGATCTGATTGGTACCAGTTACTGCATCACTAAAGGATACATCTACTGATGGATTTGTTTCGAAACTTTCGGACAGATTGCAGCAAGCGGCTTTGGTCAATTCTTCTCTGCTTATACTTTCTACATTTATAGCACTGACAAAAGAGACTTCGGTAGATCTCTTTCTGTAGCTAATCTCTACCGTTTCTAGTTGGTGGCCATCAGCCATGGTTACTTCTACAAAAGAAGATTCCAGTTCTATGACTTGATCTTCATAACCTATAAAGCTGACGCGGATAGTAGTATGCTGATCTTCATTTGTAAGTGTAAAGTACCCTTCTTCATCGGTTACCGTACCCGAGGTAGAACCTTCAAAACTGACATTGGCACCTATAAGGGGAATTTTCTCTTCTCCATTCATGGCGTAAATATGACCTTCTGCTTTTATAAAAGATCCTGTGAAGCCAGCTATGATACTTTCCTCACTAGAAGAATGCTCAAATCCATCAGCAATGGGATCTCGATACTTACAACAAGCATGCAAGTTGTCATAGACCTCATCAGGAGCCGTGAAGTCTCCATTGTCGTGGCCGGCTTCTGCCAGATAGTATTTTACAGCAGATACTGTAGTGACAGCTTCATCTATCTCCACGGTTAAAATCTTGGAATCCAAATCCCAATGAGCACTGTTGGCTTTGCCTTGTTCTGCGGCAATTTGTTGGATTCTTTCCTGGCACATACCACAGACGCCTTCTACTCTAAAGCTATATTCTATTACTTGGGCTTGCACATTTGATGCAAACAACAGCAGCAGGTAGAAACCTGCAAATATCTTTTTCATTGTAATTAATTTGATACTAAAAGATGATATACTCATACTTCTAGATCAAGCGGGGAGGTTGCCAGATGGCTAAGTTGAAATTATGGAAGTAAGTGAAGCTGAAAGCAGGCTGAGTCAAAATGATAGGATGAGGTTCTTCCAGATTTAGTTCTTTTGACTTATCCAAGGTGAATACAACGCCACAGCAGAGACAATCACAATTGGATCCACAGCACTTTTTAGTTTCCTTTTCCTCATCACCAGATGTGGAGCACTCGTCCTCTATTTCCACTTGGCAGCATGAGGAACTTCCAATAAGCTGAGTGATTGCTCCAAAGCCCAAACTGCTCTTGAAAATTAATGCTAATAATATGGATACTTTTAAAATCCTCACAAAATCAAAGGTAGGAAGATTATATTATTAACTCAAGGACTATATTTGTCTCCTCTAAGAGGAAATCCCTTTTATTTACTATGGTTTCAAGACGTAATTTAGAACTGATAATTTGTGCATTTATGCTGTTTTGCTCAGGAATGAGTGCAGCCCAACCATTGAATCAAGTAGATGCACTTAATACTTATGTGGAGTTTTTGAATGAAAGTGTACACGGCTTGACAGTAGCCCATATTTTATTCGTTAATTACAACAAAGATCTGAACAAGTATGTCGATCTGGATAGTCACAAGCTAAATGCTTTTATGACCAATCAGGAGGTAGGAAAATCTATTTTCGACAATCCTGACATAAGCACGACAGATAACAACACCTCTGCACTCAAATTAGCAAGGAGAGTGAAAGAATTCGAGTCTTCTATCAGTGCCAATGATGCCAGAACCTTCAATAGGCTGGTGGATGAAATAGTAGATATACTTTCTAAAATAAATGGACTTAGATTCGAAATAGAACAATTTATCAATTCTTCTGATCTCAATGAAAAGAAGAATATCTATACTTCTTATGAATTACTGGAAGAGGCAGTATCTCATTTTGACCATTACAATGTCAAGCACGAACAACTGGTGCAAGCACTAAGGAGAACACTTAAGTACAGTATAAGGCCTATGGGGATTCTTCTTGATGAGTTGCACTCAGCTTCCGTTTCGATGATAAAAGATCTCAGAGTAGACAATACCTCTAATCTGGATACTTACGTCGGAAGAATATTAGGTGTAATAAACAATATAGAACGTCAGGAAGTCAATCTTGATGCTGATCAAAGAGAAACACTGAAAGGTATCAAAGCCCAGGTACGAAGCATGACTTCTTTTTTGGCCCAACAGATACAGACAACGACACTGCCCAAGAGTTACGAACTCTATGGCAAAAGTTATTACATTCATAATAATCTCTTGCTCAGTTATTTCAATAGCATCAGTCCGGGCTTTGTTTCCAAGATAAATGTACTAACCAATACACTGGACGAAAAAAATCTAAACTACGATGACCGCCCTATCATCTTCAAGGTGACCTATCCGCAGAAGATGCAGGAATTAAAGGAAATAGTAAGACGTCCGGGCAAACCTTTAGATATAGACCTTCCAGTAAAAGTCAAAATGGAAGTGGATCTTTTGCCTGAAGAACCTAAGCAAAACTTTGTAGTACTCGAGTTCTTTGATCCGAATCTTATAGACAGGGATTCTATCTCAGTCAGCTTTAATGATGAATGGATACTGGAAGACTACAAATTGCTCGAAGAACCTAAGAAAATAAGACTAGATATAGACCCTCTGAAAGGTAATTCTGTATTTATACTTGCTAAGAATGAAGGTATCATCTATCCAAATACCATCGGCTTCCGGTACAGATATAATGGCAAGGGCAAACGCGTAGAAGTGGTCAAAAATCTAGGAGCAAATATGGGCTACGAACTCATACTAACTATAGATGGCCTGGGTGGCTTTTCTGATGAAAAAATTGAGTAAGCTAGGAAGCTGGAACTAGATTTCTAATATAATCCATAGTCTCTTTAAGACTTTCCAGTACCTTGATATTATCATGCCAGACGATGCCTGGAGTCATGGTTTGAAATCCTGTAAGCAGCAACTGGGCTGTTCCTAAATCTTCTTTTATCTGATCCAAATAATTCTGTAAGGGCATATTTGTTATTTCCTCATTGATGATGGTAAAGACAAAGTCAGGATTACAGGTCTCTATCGCATATTTTAGATCTTTGTAATTGACCTCATTGCCTAAGTTAATTGTCTTACATCCATTGGCTCGAAGAATATAATTGAAAAAAAGAAGACTAAGTTCTTGTTTCTCATTGGGAGGGAGATAGCAGAGAAATGATGGTTTGGCTAGAGGTTGCTCCTTGATATTTTCAGTACAGAAATGGATCTTAGACTTTATTATTTGGGTGACAAAAGATTCGTGTACATCCAGAAAAGAACCCGACATCCAAGCGATACTTAGCTTATCCAGTAGAGGATATATAAGATCCTCCATAGTTTGTTCCAGACCTTTCTGACTGATGTGTTGATCCAGAACTTTGTTGAAATTGTAGCTATCCAATTCTAGGATGAAGATGAGCAAAGCATCCAACTGGTCTTCGAATGATAAATTTACTCTGGAATAACTTGAAACTTTACCTTTTATAGTCTCCGCATCCATCTGACCGATCTTGGAAATTTTATAACCCTTGTTGTAGAGGAAGCAGACATTTAGAAGTTTCCTGAGGTCTCTGTCTGTATAATATCGGATATTGGTCTTAGTCCTTTTGGGTTGTATAAGATCATACCTTTTCTCCCATATTCTTATGGTATGCGCTTTAACCCCCGAAAGGGTCTCCAGATCTTTTATGGAGTAAACGACCATGTGTTATTTGGGTTGAAGAGGTTTTGAAAATTTAACATGTAGTCAAATAGGAGTCGCAGAGTAACAACGACTTGTGTAGCGAAAATGTTCATATTCTGTCACTTTCTGTAACAAAAGACGTCTTTGATTTGTAGTATTAACATAAATAAGAAATAATGAGAATAGGGATTGTTTGTTACCCAACCTATGGTGGAAGTGGAGTATTAGCAACGGAGTTGGGTATAGGTCTTGCAAAAAATGGGCATGAAGTTCATTTTATCTCCTATAAGAGGCCTGCAAGGTTGACCAGTTTTATTAAGAATGTCTATTTGCATGAGGTAGGGTCGTATGAGTATCCTTTATTTGAGCACCCTCCTTATGATAGCTTATTGGCAAGTAAAATTGTAGACGTCGCACAGCATGCTAGTCTGGATATCTTGCATGTCCACTACGCCATTCCCCATGCAGCAGTGGCTTTCTTAGCTACTCAGATTCTCAAAACAAAGAACATCAAACTTCCAGTTGTCACGACTTTACATGGTACAGATATCACCTTGGTAGGTCTCGACAAGTCTCTATCCAGTGTAGTAGAATTTAGTATCAATAAGTCTGACGCTGTTACGGCCGTCTCAGGCTCATTGAAAACTCAGACCTTGGATCACTTCAATCTTGAAAAGGATATAAACGTGATTCATAATTTTATCGATCTTGCTAGATTTTCGCGCAAACCAAAAGTAGACTCCAGAACGGCGTTTGCGCCTAATGGAGAAAAAATCCTCGTTCATATCTCCAATTTCCGCAAGGTCAAGCGGATTCCTGATGTTGTAAGGGCTTTCTCAGTTATGAGAAAACAAATGGATGTAAAACTTTTACTCATAGGCGATGGTCCAGAAAGGATGAATGTAGAATCCATGTGTAGAGATTTGGGCACTTGTAACGACATACACTTCCTGGGTAAACAACAAGCTGTAGAGGATCTGCTATCTATTTCTGATTTATTCCTTTTGCCTTCTGAGAAAGAAAGCTTTGGTCTGGCTGCTTTGGAAGCTCTTGCCTGTGGCGTACCGGTCGTGTCTTCAGATGCAGGTGGTTTGCCAGAAGTTAATTTACATGGTGAGACGGGTTATGTTTGTAAAATAGGAGACTGGGAAGATATGGCTCTGAGAGCTATGAGCATTCTCAAAGATGATAGCCAACTTGCCACCTTCAGAGCCAACGCAAGAGCGCAAGCTATGACGTTTTCCAGAGATAGAATAGTGCCCAAATACGAGGAACTCTACAAGAAATGTTTGCGACCTGAAATAGAGTTAGAGAAGATCAGCTAGCTTCGCCGCAGAAATATTACTACCAAAGAAAAAAAGGCTATCCCGTGAGAGATAACCCTTTAATGTCTTTGCGAAAGCTTAGGCCTTAGCAGCTCAGATCCAAAGCCGCAGATTTAGAACTATATGCTAGTATATCAGCAACAGTTTCCTCTGTCGGATAGAATAGTACTTTTGGTAAGGCACTATAGCCGCTTTTCACTTTTAGAAAGTCAGCTTTAAGCTCTTTATTATCCTCTAAAGCGAACTCTAATTCTAGAGTTTCGGTAAGAGAAGTTTCGCGGTATAAATATTTTAAAAATAAGTTTGAAGTGTAATTTTGCTCCATATGGATGGTTTGGTAAGGAATCTATTTCGCCCTTATAACCATTATTTGGGATTACTTATTGTCTCACTATCTGATTAGTATCAGGAAATTGGCGTAGAGTAGACAGGAATCTTTGCCTCGAAGGCTGAAATAAGCTGCTTCATTATACTGGAGCCTGAGATATTTTCTATAATTCTCTCATCTATTGCCTTAATTGGGGTGAGTTCTCCCATAGTTCCTGTACAGAAGACCTCATCGGCACTGTATAATTCTGTCAGTGAGAGGTTCTTTTCCAGCACTTTTATACCTTGTTCCTCGGCAATTTCTATAATGAGTCCTCTGGTAATGCCATGTAGACAAGCATCTGCAAAAGGGGTATAGAGAATGCCGTTCTTAGCCATAAATATGTTGGTTCCATTTAGTTCTGCAGCAAAACCATACAGGTCCAACATCAATGCTGCATCAGCCCCAGCAACGTTAGACTCTATTTTGGCAAGTATATTATTGATAAGATTATTGTGATGAATCTTGGAGTCTATATGATTAGGTGAGTTTCTTCTGATGGATGATGTGATGATTTTGATACCATTTTCGTTATCGTAGACAGGTGGTTTGTGTTCAGGCACTATGATTAGGGTGCAGCCCATATTATTAAGCCTTGGATCCATTCCAGAAGTCAGCTTTTCCCCTCTAGTCAGTGTCAGTCTGATATGAACACCATCATCCATCTTATTGGCCTTGAGGGTTTCGAAAACGGCATGTGTTATCTCCTTTCTACTAGGGATATTCTGGAAATGCATCGCCTTGGCAGAAGCCATCAGTCGCTCCAGATGGCGGTCATAAGCAAAGATTCCTCCTTTATATACTCTCAGTCCTTCCCAGACAGCATCTCCACCTTGCACTACACTGTCAAAAACAGAAACTTTGGCTTCAGATCTGTGATAGAGGCCATCTTTGACATAGATCTGGAGGTCTTTATTTTTCTCATTGAATTTCTGAAGCATAGTACCTTTTTTGTGCTAAAAATAATATTAGAAATGGTAA
This sequence comes from uncultured Saprospiraceae bacterium, assembly GCA_964556525.1. Taxonomy (GTDB): domain Bacteria; phylum Bacteroidota; class Bacteroidia; order Chitinophagales; family Saprospiraceae; genus RFSX01. Next base: position 6,871 of record CAZKXO010000007.1, on the reverse strand, counting down.
GCTTTCAGATGAGGTTATAGATTCTGTGGAAATATTGGCTGTCTCGCCCCATGGTTCCCTAAAAGAGAATCCAAGCGCTTATAGGCAGATAGCAGACTTCCTTCAGGTAGTCAGAAGGTAGAAGTTCCTAAACTCTGATCGCATTCTCAGCCAATAGATTGTAATAAATCATTGCTTCATCTAGTAGTGGCTGTAGTCTTTCTGGAAAAGGTCTGCTACTAGTTGTTTGTTTTTTCCATCCTGTAGACTTGTGCACATTGGCATACCAGTACTTCGCCCAGCATCCATCTTCTGGTCTAGGACCGGCTTTCCATTCCAGCATCTGATCAGAAAAGGGAATGCCTAACTGGTCAGACATTTTAGTAAGGACAGTTTTGGGATCTTTGAGTACCTCATTGGAGTCTAAGACGAGGCAGTCTGCACTGACGGCTTGTGCATATTCAAAAATTTCCCATTCCAGTTTCAGTCCTATGTCCAACATCGTGGGATTAGGTATAACCTCTGCGAAAGAAGCTATTAGCTGCCTAGGATTCCTGATGAGAAATAGATTTTTTAGAGGCTTGATAAATGACCAATCACCTTGGTCCAGATGATGTGCCATGTTTTTAAAAAACACATGTGGAGTGGGGTAGCTGATCATTATGATTTCTGTAATGATAGCTCCATAGTCAGTAGGCATAGATTCTAGAGTCTCGCTCCTGCCAGGGTGGTCTATTTCTGGGTGGATATCCAGATAGTAACCATAAAAGGGTTCATCTATGACGGTCATGTCCTTCCTATTTCCAAAGCTGTACATCAGAGCAGTGGAGATATTTCTAGGGCCAGAGATAAGATGAATTTTACTCATGAGGATAATCGTAATCATCCTGGTCCAGATGCTCTCCTGGATGCCAGAAGACTTCTTTGAAGTTTTCTACTTTATCGTTTTTTACACTGACGCCTTCTTGTTCCAGCATTTCTTGCATCATGGTTGGATGAGGGAACATATTTCTACCCGATAATTCTCCCTTTCTATTGACTACGCGATGTGCAGGTACATTTTTGCCATGACATTTATTTAGGGCCCATCCGACCATGCGGGCAGAACCCAAGGCTAGAAAATCTGCAATAGCACCATAATTAGTGACCTTTCCTGGAGGAATGGCTTTGGTGACACGATACACTAGTTCGAAATAAGAGTTAGACATTTAGCTCAGTAATATAATGCAACATTTTAGTGTATCAATGCTAAATAAGGCTTAGTCTAATTTGAATACCACTTTCCCATCGATTTTTACTTCACAAGTACACTTTAGTAGTCCCGAATGAAAATTAATTCCACTCGATTCTTTATCAGGTAAGTCTGCAGTCTTCTCCTTGAATACCTCCCAGCATAATCGCTCATTGGCATGCTTTTTTAGTATAGCAGAAATTAATGTTAAGGTAAAGGCAAAGGTGGTAACAATTATTAAAATGTTTTTTTCATAACAAGAAGCTGTCAAATGATGCAATAATGATTAGAACCAAAATAGGGAAAATGAATGAAATATTTAAACTCTGAGTAAAAAACCATTAATTGTGGGTTAAGAAACTAACACCATAAATGAATCTAATCCGCAATTGGAAGTCAAGGTCAAGTGATGATAAATACCTTCACTCTCTTTATAAAAAGGTGAAAAATCTACCGAAAGCTAAAAGCCAGTTGGCACAGCAGATTCATGAGGAAGTGTTCTCAGAACTGGATTGCCTGGAATGTGCAAATTGTTGTAAGAGTATCCCTCCCATGCTTTCCAATAGGGATATCAAAAGGATATCCAAAGCATTACGGATATCCGTTTCTGAATTTAGACAAAAGTATACTGTCATAGACGAAGACGGAGATACTGTTATCAATGCCAGTCCTTGCCCATTCCTAGAAGCCGACAATAAGTGTAGGATTTATAGGGATAGACCTTCAGCTTGCAGATTGTATCCGCATAGTGGTGATCAGGTGTTTTTTAAAAATATGTCGCATCACAAAAGGAATATGAAGTATTGCCCAGGACTATTAGAAATATTGCGAAGACTCAGTGAAGCATAAAAACTTTATAGTGCATAAAAGAAAGGCCACCAATCATGGTAGCCTTTCTTTGTTGATGAATTTTAATCAGAAATCTGATTATATATTCTTGATTCTTCTTGTAGGGTAAGCAACTGTGATTCCAGCTTCTCCAAATGCCTTCTTGATCTCTCTGTAAGAGTTGAAGTACACATCCCAGTAAGTTTTATCAGTCGCGAAAGGTCTTACGGCTAATAAGACATTATGCTCATCAAATTTTTCTATTTCTATCGTCGGTTCATCAGGAAGCTTCTCAGTTACTTTTGCAAGAGCACCTTGGATGATTCCTTTCACCTTATCGAAATCTTCTTCGTAAGGCATAGCAACATTAAGATCTACTCTCAACTTACCGTTAGCAGTAAGATTGGTCATGACGCCACTCGTAGCGATACCATTAGGCATGATTACCTTTTTGTTGTCTAGTGAATTGATAACTGTATTGAATACTTGGATTTCAGCAACAGTACCTACAGTACCTTGGATATCTACTAGATCGCCGACTCTGTAAGGCTTGAAAATAAGTACCATGACACCAGCTGCAAAGTGGCCTAAGGTCCCTGATAAAGCTGCGCCTATAGCAAGGCCAGCACCAGCAATAAGGGCAGCAAATGCCGTAACTTCTATTCCTACAACACCTGCAGCGGTAATGACTACCATGATCTTAAGTAGAACACTGACCAATGATTTTAGAAACGGCGTTAAGTCCTTGTCTACACCTGAAGCATCTAGAGACTTTCCGATAGCTTTAGTGATAAAGCCTACAATCATGAAACCAATCCATAATACAATAAGTGCTGCCACAAGTTTTGGCGCCCACGCTAATACAGTATTTGTAAGAGCTGATAAGTCAATTTTTCCCAATAATCCTGATGTTTCTTCCATTTGAGTATGAGTTTTTGATTCTTGAATGTAAAAATGTTAAGACTTAACTGATATGTTGAAGTCACACCTAGAGCCAGCGGAACGGTAAGAAATGTTAATAGGTCAGTGAAAGTGAGGATAAAAAAAACCGCTCCAAAGAATAGGAGCGGTTCACTAAGCTTTTAAAAGAACCAATGAATAAGGCATATAAAAACTCAATCTCAATAGCTAAAACGTCAATAAGTATGCCAATAATTCCCAATTTTATGACCAATTTGAGACATTTGAGCACCTTTACATCTTTGATTATTGCCTCAAAATAGGCTACATTTGCACATCTTTTTCGAAAGTAAAAGCGATGTCTTAAAATCATCGAAAACTATTCTAAAACATCATTTATAAGCATAACAAATGGCTTTAATAGGTACAATACGAAAGAACTTTTGGTTTGTCTTGATCCTTCTCGGACTGGCATTAGCAGCATTTATCCTAATGGATATGACCAGCGCTGGAAATGCAGGTGGCGTAGGCAATCTTACCATGGGAAGTATAGCAGGTGAAAAGATAGATTATAGAGCCTTCCAGACTACAGAGTCTGCATACTTCGGCAATGCACCTGGAGACGTATTCTCCAAAAGGAAGAACATCTGGGATTTCTATGTTCAGAACGCCTTACTAAAAAAAGAATCTAATAAACTTGGACTATCTGTAAGTACTGAAGAGTTGATGGATTTGCAGTTTGGAACCAACCCAAGCCAGATAATACAAGCCAATTTTGGGAATCCTCAGACAGGGCAATTAAACACGGCTCAGCTCAATGGGTTTAAAACTGCCATAGAAAACGGAGATGAAATGCCTGCTTCTTCCAGAGCATTCTGGGCAGAACAAGAAAAGCAGATTATAAAAGACAGAGTACAGTCAAAACTAAATAGCTTGGTAGGTAAGGCTGTGTATACACCGAGCTGGATGGCAGAAGAATCTTACAAATTGGACAACGACATCGTGGATTTTAATTATATCAAAATTCCATTTGATCAGATAGATGGTAGTGGTGTAGAAGTCCAAGATTCTGATATCAATAGTTTTATCACCTCTCAAAAACATCAGTATGAGGTAAACGAACCTACTAGAGTGATAGAATTTGCCAGCTTTGAAGTACTACCTTCAGAAGAAGACAAGTCAGCTATCTTGGATAAGCTAAATGGTATGAAGAATGAGTTTACTACGACTCAAGATGACTCCACTTATGTATTGTCTAACAACGGCGCTTATAGCCATCTGTACGCAACAGCAGATCAATTGCCTGCTGATGCCAGAGACCAGATTACAAGCTTAGCTCCTGGAGAGGTCTATGGCCCTTTCGAACAAGAAGGCCTATATCTTATGATAAAAATGCTAGACAAAAGAAAGATCGCAGATACAGTAGAAGCTTCTCATATAATGAAAACGGCAGCTACTCCACAAGCTATTACTGAAGCTTATGTCTTCATGGATAGTATAAAAAGAGTACTTAGATCAGGGGTTTCATTTGATACCTTGGCAGTAAGGCATAGCGATGATACTAATACTAAAGCAGTTGGTGGTTCGATAGGTAGATTTACACAACAATCTATTCCGCAAACATTCAATAGAGCATGTTTCCTTGAAGGCAAAGAAGGTGGTATATATACGGTAGAAACAGAGTTTGGGCTGCATTTGGTCAAGATAGATGACGTAGTCTACAGTAATAATGACCTTAAGTACCAAATAGCTTCAGTAGCACAACCTATCACACCTTCTCAGAATACACAAGATGACATGTATGATAGAGTGACTGAAATTGTGAGTGGAAATAGAGAAATATCAAAGCTCAGGACTGCTTTGGAGGCAGAACCTGGAGTAATTTTAGAAAAAAGTACGGCTTTAAGAGCTAATGATTACGCCTTAGGAAATCTTCCTGCAACGCAAACCAGCAGAGAGATTATCCAGTGGGCATTTAATCCTTCTACAGAGTTGGGCGATGTGTCTCCTGATATCTACAGATTTATAGATCAGGTCAATTACTATGATAAGAACTATGTACTAGTATCTCTGAATTCAATAATTCCGTCGGGATTACCTACAGCGGATGCTATGAGATCTACTTTAGAGACCAGAGTGATGAATAAATTAAAAGGAGAAAAGTTCGCAGGTTCTTTTACTTTTAATAGCCTGCAGGAGGCAGCTAGTAGTCAGGGAGTACAAGTGCAGAATGCAGCAAATATTGGTTCTAAGTCTTCTATTATCACGGGTATTGGTAACGAGCCTAAGGTATTAGCAGCAGCTTTTGGCACAGCTGTCCAAGCAGTGTCTCAGCCTATCGTAGGAGAGAGTGGTGTCTATATCGTTCAGCCTATCAGTAGACAAGAACCAGGTGATCCAACCAATCTTGCTATGGTAAAAAATGGCTTGAATAATTCGACCAAAAGTCAGGTTAATTTTAGTCTGATAAAGAACATGACCAAACGTGCAGATATTAAGGATGGGAGATCGGAATTCTTCTAGCCTATAACGATATATAAAAGCTCTGTCCTTAAGGATGGGGCTTTTTCATTTATAACCCACATCAGTGTATGACCTTTAAGGAATTTGGATTTAGCGAGACGCTACTCGATGCTCTTTTTTATATGGGCTTTGAAAATGCAACGCCGATTCAGGAGCAAGCTATTCCCAAAATTTTAGAAGGAAAAGATGTACTGGCTTCGGCACAGACAGGTACTGGAAAGACTGCAGCTTTTATGTTGCCGATCCTTGATAAAGTTATCAAAGATGGCACAGAAGGGACTACAGCACTGATTATCTGCCCTACGCGAGAGCTGGCATTACAGATAGATCAGCAAATCCAGGGTTTTTCTTATACCACCAATGTGTCCTCCATCTCTCTCTACGGAGGTGGCTCAGGTCAAGAATGGGAAATGCAAAGCCGGGCACTAAAAAAAGGTGTCAATGTAGTAGTTGCTACACCAGGTAAACTTTTATCCTTTATCCAGAACAATCACATGAGCTGTGATACCATCAAGTATCTCGTACTAGATGAGGCGGATAGGATGTTGGATATTGGTTTCTATGATGATATAATCACTATAATTAAGCGACTACCTAAAGAAAAACAGACTTTACTCTTCAGTGCTACTATGCCGCCTAAGATCGTAAAGTTGAGCAAAGAGATTCTTGTAGAACCTGAAAGAATCAGCATCGCCATATCCAAGCCAGCTGAGAAGATATTACAGGCTGCTTATCTTGTCCATGATGAAAACAAGATCAAACTCCTCAAGAAACTCATAAAAGACAAGCCTAAGTACAAAAGTATTATTGTCTTTAGTTCCACTAAGAAAAACATAAGCAGAATCGTATCTGGACTGAAGTCTGGAGGTATCCCTGCTAGCGCTATATCCTCAGATCTGGACCAGAAAAGACGAGAGGAAGTCATGTTGCAGTTCCGAGCCAAAAATGTCAGAGTTCTAGTCGCTACAGATGTCATCAGTAGAGGTATAGATGTAAAAGACATAGATCTGGTCATCAATTATGATGTGCCGAGAGATGCAGAAGACTATGTCCATAGAATAGGACGTACTGCAAGAGCTGAGGCAGAAGGTGTAGGTATCAGCTTTATAAACTACGACGACATGCGGTCGTTTGCTTCTATAGAAAAACTGATAGAAAAAGAAATCATCAAGATGAAGACCCCAGCAGAAATGGGAGATTCACCTGTATGGGATCCCAAACGTAGACCTGCTCCAAGAGGAGGTGGCAGAGGTGGCCGTGGTAGAAGTAGCGGCGGTCGTGGTAAAAATGGCGGCGGCCGTGGTGGCCGTGGACGAGGTGGTTCCAAAGGTGGTGGCGGCCGATCTAAAGGCAGATAGTACTTTGTCCTTGTTATTCTAATTCATATAAGTAAATAAAAAAAGGCCTCTT
>CAZKXO010000006.1:0-31583 GCA_964556525.1 uncultured Saprospiraceae bacterium | reverse complement strand
CTGGGGACTTAAAGACGGATTTGAGAACACTAACTGTCTGCAAGTTTACTATTCCTTTCAGAATACTTTGCAGTCAAGAAAGTCATATTACCTTGATAAATATGGTTTTGTACCATTTTTTTATTGGGCTAGGCTATCTTCTGTTTTAATTGATTGAGGCGATTGTTATCGAGCAAGCCTTTCTTGTTGGCCTTTTCGAACTTATGATAGTAATATTCTGCAAGACCTAGATTTCCAGAATACAAGATAAGATGATGCGCAGCAATCAGTGTTTCTTTCTGAAAAGGGAAACCACATTGCTCTATGATAGATATGGCTAAGGTTCTGTGGTCTACTTCTTGGAATCTGTAGAAATCGGCAGAGCTATTTTCGATCGGAATTGCTTCTTTTGGAAATAATCTATTGTATAGATAAGTCATATTGGAATAGCTACAGTCTATTCTTACTTGTTTTATCTTGGTTAGAGGATTTTGGTACAGCAATTTGGTGAGTCTGTATTCTTGTATTGTGTCTAGTGGACGCATTTTACAACAACGGACTTCCTTTATTTCATGGTCTTCGTCCTGGTAATAGCGCCTTATTAGTTTTCCCTCATTCAGTAATTCTTTTTCTTGAATAGATAGGGGTAAGCCTTCTGCATTTCTATAAGGTGGAAGCATAAATGCATACTTATCACCATTTACTATTCTGTATAAGGCTTGTTCTACGGGTACTTCCGATAGTGTCTCCTTTTTAGATAGAAAAGTCAGCAATAGTATTATGCTGAGAAAGGCTAGAGCGAGACCCAAGAGTTTATTTTGCATGCTGTTTGTACTCCTCATAAGCTGCTCTAATAAATTAAGCTATAATGAACTGTCATAGTATAATCTTGTTCCTTTGCTAGGGGTATAAGTTATATTACGATGTATATTGGGAATCTTTAATAAATAATCCAAAACAGACGACCTCATTCACTCTATATTAACAATGTCTAAAGCTTCTCTGAATACCATAAAAAGACCTGTTGCCAAACATCTGGAGGGATTCGAACAGCATTTCCGAGATTCCATGAAGTCCAGAGTCGCTCTACTGGACAAGATTATGTATTACATTGTTAAGCGGAAGGGCAAGCAGGTAAGACCGATCATGGTTTTTCTCAGTGCCCGTATCTGGGGAGAACCCAATGAGAGCACCTATCGTGCCGCTTCATTTATAGAATTATTGCATACAGCCACTCTGGTCCATGATGATGTAGTCGATGATTCGTATCAGCGTCGAGGATTTTTTTCTATCAATGCCCTTTGGAAAAATAAGATTGCGGTTTTAGTAGGTGATTATCTTCTGTCTAAAGGGCTGCTTCTTGCTCTAGATAATAAAGAATACAATCAGTTGCATATAGTTTCAAAAGCGGTAAAAGATCTCAGTGAAGGTGAACTTCTTCAAATAGAAAAAGCAAGAAGACTGGATATAGAAGAAAGTATCTATTTCGATATTATCCGTCAGAAAACAGCCTCTTTGATAGCTGCCGCCTGTAGTGCTGGTTGCGCTTCTGTCACCGCTGACGAAGAGACTGTGGAACAGATGCGCCTCTTTGGAGAAACACTGGGCATCGCCTATCAGATCAAAGATGATTTGTTTGACTATGGAGATGCTGCCATCGGTAAGCCTACAGGTATTGACATCAAAGAAAAGAAAATGACCCTCCCTCTTATCTATGCACTCTCTCAGTCTAGTAAAAAAGATAAGCGTTTCATCATCAACAGTATCAAAAAGAAAAGCACCGACCCTAAAGTTATAAGAGAAGTTATTTCGTTTGTCAAATCCAAAGGCGGACTAGAGTATGCAACTGAAGCCATGCAATCTTATAGAGACAAAGCGATGACGCTTCTAGATAGCTTTCCACAAAATGAAGGGACTGAAAGTATGCGGCAGCTGGTGGATTTTGTTATAGATAGGAAGAAGTAAGTCGTAATAAAATGGGCTAGTTGAAGAGGCTTAAACGCCACCCTCTCTCGCCATGGTTTTTTTTCGGGCTGTCATTATAAAGGCTATATAGAAAATTCCCTCAGCTAGTTCAAAATGAAGAAAAAAACGACAAGTCTTGAAAAAGGATTTACTCCATTAGCCACTCATACATCACATCTAACTCATCATAACTCTTGACCCCTACTTTTTCTTCTTCACCACCTTGGATAACGATGCCATTGTCTGGTAAACTGTCTAGCTGCTTTACATCAAAGTTGCAGATGTCAAGATATAGATTACATCCTGGAGCATGATTTTCTACAGCAGTAAGCTTGTCCAATTCTGTTAGCTCAGTTATAGCAGTTATGTAGTTGCCGGAAGGTAAGCCTTTCAAAGCTTCATCTAGAGGGATACGAAAGAAAGCTTCTTTGTTCATAGGTAGACTGCTGTACATACTGCTCAATATATGACCGTCTATCCCTTCCAGAAATTCCAAAGCATTGGATTCTAAGAGGGTACTGGGACCTTCTACCCATTCTATGATTTCAGAGATTTTTTCCCATGGCAAGAAGTATTCAGAATCTTGGTTCATGTTAAATGACATATAGTCTACTCCCCAAGCTGCGAAATATCTTGCATCTGTAAGGTTGGTAATGTTTTGTACGAGGACTTTTCTGTTGAGCACTAAGAATGAGTTAGGACTGAAAAAAGAATTAAAGAATCGGCAGCTATTAATCGCTGAAGATGAAAAACCCAAAGCCGCCTGGATCTCTAATAATAATATTATCGACGATACCCTCTTTGTTGAAATGGGTAATTTCTTCCGTAATTGGGACTCCTGCCTTATGGATATTTTCTATGACCTTAAGATTGCCTTTGCCATTAAAAAAAGTCATAGACGGACTAAAGAACAAATGTGGGCAGGTCTGCGGTCGCATCAGAGCGAGAGGGAAGCCATCAGCATTGTCCATAGCGACAAAGCCTTTGTCTAGCTCTCCCATTTGTATTTTGAACCCCAAGGAAGACCAGATGTCATGGGACTTGTGCATGTCAGAAGCTTCCATGTTTATACCGTAAAAGTTACCTGTCATACCGAAAGCTGCCTCTGGAAAATGATATTCAAATGGTGCCTCCTCTTCCATCAGATAGATCCAGCAACCGTTGAGATCATTAAGTAAGTAGCCCTTGTCTATGCTATGGACAACTGTGTACTTTTCTAGTTTTTCTACTTCGTTTTCCCAGGAACCTTTGTACATCTTTACGCCAGGACGAGCATATCTGTCAGGATTTATTTCTATGATAACCTTTCCATCTGTAACCAGAGTAGGCGAGCTATCGGAAATCACTTCGTAATTGAGTTTTTTGTAGAACTCTAGGCTTTCTTCCAGATTGTTAGTAGGAGTATGGACGATTGTGGACATAGCTGTGGTGGTAGATTGTGAGTCAAGGACAAGGGGCACAATGGCCATTAGAATAACTAGCAAATAGTGGGTCATGATACCTAGACTTGAAAGTGTTGTTTTCATATTACCTTGCTAATGTAAAAACATCTAGTCAGCTTAGTCTACGAGAACAGCATCTGTGAGTAGATACATGAGTCTATTGATGTCATCATCATTGAGTTGTAGCTTGCCTCTGATGATGACTTGTTCGGCGCTGTATTCTATACCTTCCACGGCTTCTACTTCCATCACAGTTTCTGGTCCTGCACCTCCACAGAAGAAGCACATATTATACGGGAAAGCCGAAAGAATAAATTCTTTGTGAGACTTATAGCCTTCTACAGGTATGATGTAGCCTTTGACTTCTACTTCTTTACCATCTAGTTTTTTGATGGGATCGCTGAAGACAGGGATGTCTATTTTGAAACCCATAAGCTCATCATACTTCTTTTTGTAGGTAATTTTGCCTAAGGTTTTCCATAGACTCTTCTTCGGTGCTTCAGCTGGAGTTTCTTGCGCCACAGCAGAAATGCTGATACCGAAAAGTAGGATTGCCAGAGATATATATTTTAAAGTCACATTCATCATTTTAGTATTTCTATCAGTTCACTTTGTGTCAAGGTATAGATAAGACCCGAAGGGTCACCTTTTTGGATATTGAGTATGCCTTTCAGCACAACTTTATTAGTGGTATGCTCCAGTTTGGTTCCATTTGCCATAAAAACTTGCATTGCCGATTCTGGACCTGCGGCACCGCAGAAAAAGCACATGTTCTGTGGATATCTGGAAAACATAAAGTGGGATTGTTTGGCTGTCGCATCTAGAGCAATCATATAGCCTCTGATTTCTATTTCCTTGCCGTCCATGGCCTCTACAACAGGGGTTGGAGTAGCTGTCTTGATGACCATACCCATCATGTCATCGAACTTGGATTCTATGTTGACCATAGCCAAGGTGTTCCATTGGTCAAAAGACCTTTCTTGTGCTTGTAGGCCAAGCAAAACTGAAGAAATAACAAATACAGTAAGTAAAAAGCTTCTCATAGCTCAATAAGTGACCCTAAAAATGCAAAGAAAGTAACGGATTTTGGGTTAAACTTTTGTGAAACACCAGCAATAGCAGTTTTGAGACCTATTTATACAGATCTGGCTGGTCCAAATCTTGAGAAGCTACTGAGAGAACCTACAGTTTTAGATATATTTACATGGCGAAGAAACAGCGAGCGACCAGATGAACATAAAAGACCTATTACTAGACCAGAAACTTGAACTTCTAAATCTCAGCGATTTCATTCTGAATGCCTTGCTGGCAGCCTTGCTTTCATGGATTCTGAGTCTCTTTTATCGTAAGTACGGCCTATCAGTAAGCAATAGAAGACAGTTTGCCAATAACTTCATGCTGCTGGCACTGAGTACTATGCTCATTATTTTTATTGTGAAGTCAAGTATCGCCTTGTCTCTGGGCCTTGTAGGTGCTTTATCTATAGTAAGATTCAGAGCAGCAATTAAGGAGCCAGAAGAATTGACTTATCTCTTTTTAGTAATAGGCATCGGTCTGGGAATGGGTGCCAATCAACCTGCCATTACTGTTGTTGCCTTTGTCTTAATCTTGGCACTGCTCTATATTCAAGTTAGCATAAGGAAAAGGAAAGCCTTCGATCTGGACAATCAGATGGTAGTCAATATTTCTTCTCTTGCCCTTTCTGAAACACAAGTCAATGAAGCCATGTCAGAATATTTTCCAGATGTAGAACTGCGTCGCATGAGCATCAGCAAAGGCAGACTTTTTATGACTTATGTGGTCAATGCTACCCAATTTGATCAATTGACTCAGACTAAAACCAAACTTCTGTCTGTGGATTCTGAAATGGAATTTTCTTTTGTGGACAATAAGAACATGATAGGTTGACAAGATTGATTGCCATACTGATTTTGATTGTTTTGACTGGACAGTATACTTTGTTGCCTGCACAGATCAGTAGACTTGAAAGTGAGTATAAACTACAAGTCCACGAAGATGATGTGGAAGATTTGTGGAGGCATATTACGAGCAACTATGCCCGCAGCAATTTTGAGATTGGAGATATGCAGTTGTCTGGCATACCATCTATTGAAGTGTTTATAGATAATTACTTTGATGGTCCAGACGGAGTCTTGAATAAGGAGGAAATTAGTTTGCGTCATCGCAAAAGATTTATAAATGGAGAACTGCTCAAAGAATTGGTACAGTTAAAAACGCCATATTCTACAGATAAAGTAATACGCAACGAAATAAAGTTTGAAGTCGATAGGGATAGGGATGCCACTCAATTGTATAGCAGGCATCCATTGTTGAAATTATTAAAACCTTCTGATCGAGAAAGCTTGGTATTCCATCTTGCAGAGTATAAGTTGCGACCAGAAGAGACTGATAAATCCATCAAACTGAAACAAGAAAGAAGACGAATCTATATTAACGATAACTCTGGTGAAAGTGTCGCGACCATAACTTTAGATGAAGTGCACAATTTTGGTTTCCCCTTAGAATCTTTTGCCGAGCTGGAATTAGAACTCAATGAAATCCGATTTACAAATGCAAGTAAAAGTGAACGATTGAGCATGACCGTGCTTAATGATGCTATGAAATCTCAACTTGCAGAAAACTTCCCTAGATTAAGAGTAGATCAAAGATCAAAATATGCAAAAATGCATCAGCTTGTCTCTGCTAGCAGCTTTTCCAATTTAAAAGAGAACAGTATGTGGCTTTTCTTTGGACTTATAACTTCTTTTTCTGCTTTTTTATTTATCAATGATTTTATTGCTTGAGAATAAAAGGTGGTCATACAAGTTCTCCTTTTTTTGCAACTAAGACTGTACTGGCAGGAGCAGTGTTATTGCTGTTTCTTGTATTTGCTATAGTAGGGATTAAGAAATCCAATTTCTTTAAAAAACAAACAACTACAAAAGAACAGGTACCAGCAGCACAAGAAAGTTACGAAGGCAGCAAGTTGGAAATCGACCTAATAAAAGATGCCTATAAAAAATTAGACACCAAAAGAAAAGAGGCTCTGGAGCTAGGTTTGTTATATTCTTCCAAGGATGACTTAGTAGATGCCAATATCAGAATAGATGGGAAGACTTATGCTTGCAAGCTAAGACTAAAAGGCGACCTGATGGATCATCTACGTGGAGATCGCTGGTCTTTTCGAATTATTCTAAAGGATAATAAAGAATGGAGAGGGATGAATACCTTCAATATTCATAACAGCCAATCTCGTGCACATACGGCTGAGTGGGTAATGCACAAAATCTTCGAAGATGAAGGCATCATGTTCCCTGAGTATGATTTTATCGAAGTCAGTCTGAATGGTAAAGATCTTGGTGTCTATGCCTATGAGCATCACTTCGAAGATCAGTTGCTGAAGAAAAACGGCAGAGAATTAGGTCCTATCTTAAAACACAACGATGATGCCTACTGGGAAAATGTCAATGAAAAACTAGAGCCTTTTCCCTGGATAGAAGCTTCATACATAGAATTGTTTAATAAAACTAAAAGTAAAGATCCAGAATTCAAGGCCGCCTTCGACCAGGCTCATGGCATACTCACTGCTTTTCTGCATGAAAAGAAATCAGCTTCCGAAGTTTTTGATATAGACCTAACAGCAAAGTACTATGCGTTGTTGGATCTGACTCATGCCTGGCATGCACAGTCCTTTACCAATATTCGCTTCTATATGAATCCTATGACAGGAAAGTTGGAACCTATTGCATATGATTGTTTCGGAGAACACTTAGAGAAAGTAACACCTAGCTGGGATGCGCTTGGCCAAGCCATGAATAGCCTTAGTCCTAAGGGGAAGTCATATGACAGAGGCAATGTGTATCGATGGCTACTCTTTAGGGATAAGGCTTTTTTTAAAAAATACATGCAGTATCTCGAAAAATATACTGCACCTGATAACCTCCAAAAAATTATTGCCAAGCATGGTCAAGGCAGAGATAGTAGAGTTAATTATATAAAGTCTGATACTTTATTCAAAAACTTTAATCCAAATTGGAATGATCTCTTTATCAAGGGTAAGTACACCTATAAGAAGATTCAACCAAGACCGAATCTAACTCTGAAGGCTCAACGTGTCCAAGGATCCAAACAAGAAGTAGATATACAAGCATTCCACTATTTTCCATTGGAGTTGGCTGGCTTTGGTAATGAAAATTACATGTCGGATACCCTAGCTGAGCCCCTAATGTTGGAAGCCTATAATCATAATCTCCCTGTAACAACCTACAGGTATAAACACAATAAAGCAATAGAATATCTGTATTTCAGGACTTTGGGTTTAGAACAGTTGCATAGAGCACCTTTGCTAAATGTAAGTTCACCACCTCCAGTAAATCAGCTAGCAAGTACCACTACTACTGAGATTGCACAGATTCCTTATTTGACTAAGATTGGTCGCGATGTGGTAATAAGTGCTGGAAGACATAGTGTCTTTCAGAATATAGTCATCCCTGAAGATAATCGATTAGTAATTAGTGCAGGAGCAGATCTTAATTTTACTAAGGGTGGAAAGATTCTATGCTATGGCCCTATATTGGCGATTGGCTCTAGGAATAATCCAATAAAATTTCATGCTGAAGACAATGCAAACGCTGGAATATTTGTTTCTGGATCAGAAGAGGTTTCAAACTTTGAGTATTGTTATTTCGATGGCCTTAGTCAGTATAAGCAAGGTAATATCACAGTAGAATCTGGCATCAGTTTTTACAAGACCAAGGCAAAAATGGAAAATTGTAGTTTGTCTAATAGTCCTGCCAAGGTCACATTGAATTGTAATTACTCAGAGTTAGAATTAAGAAATGTAAAAATTATGAAATGTCAGGGTACTGCAATAAAATCCAAGTACTCTTCATTGAAACTCACCGAAGTAGACATGGAGCAAATAGGGAAGAACGGGATAGCGCAGAGCTCAGGTTCTCTTAATTCTCTAAATCTCCGAATAAAATCAGTACTGAATAGTGCATTACATTTTACTGATAATGCACAGGCCTATCTCTATACAGTTTTTGTCAATGATTCTCGCCAAAGCCTCTTTGCCAATAAACATTCTACTGTCAAACTGATTAATTTTCAGAACAGGAACGTAGAACGTGGTATAGAATTACGGACTGCTTCAGAACCTGCCACCAAGGTCGAAATTGAAAAACTGTTCACAGAAGGAGTGCAGCAGATCTTTCTGCTTAAAGATGGTGTAGATCTTACTATAGATGGAAAAGCTCAAACTGCCTTATGAGATACGAACGCAAATTTCGTATAACTGACAGTGGGTATGAAAGTGTTAAGCACGAACTACTAAGCAATCCTGCAGTTTTTTCAGAAGCCTACCCAGACAGAGTAGTAAATAGTATCTACTATGACGACATCAACTATACCGCTTATAATGACAATCTACTCGGCAAAGCTGATAGAGTAAAATACCGTATACGTTGGTATGGTACTAGTATGGATAGTATAGAACAACCAGTCTTAGAAAAGAAAATTAAGAAGAGCCTACTAGGAACAAAGGAATATAAGATACTCAGCAATTTTTCACTTAGCCAAAGTGTACCTGCACTTAATGATTTGTATCAATCAAATCAACTTTATCCACATGTCTTAGTCCGTTATCTAAGAACTTATCTGGAATCTATGGATGGCTTACTGAGAGCAACTATAGACAGAGAGCTGAATTATTATAATCTCCTAGATGGAAGACTGTCTGAGCAAGTCTACTCTGATGGTGCGATAATATTAGAAATCAAATATGGACAAGAAGACGAGGCAATAGCCAATAACTGCATGCAAGCCATTTCTTACAGACTGACCAAAAATTCTAAGTACGTTTCTGCAATGCAGTATTATCTTCAGTAAGATTTACTTTTCCTCAAAATAGCCTTTCAGCCTTTCTTTGATAAAAAAGTTCCAGCCACCTACACCACTTTCTCTACGAAACTCAGGGATGTCCTGACGGTGATCTTCAGTAGCAACTGCTGTCAGTCTGACGAGATTAGAATTTTCTTTAGGAAGGATTTCGAATATTACATTTGAACTTCCTTCATATCCCTTAAAGTACCATCGCACAACAATTTTTTGTTCTGGAACAACTTCTGTTACTTCCCAGTAATGTGGAAACGATCGTCCCTCATGTGTGATATCAAAATTGGTTTTGAAACCTACTTCTGCTTTGAAATCCTCAAGAATATCAAAGTACCATTTCTTCATTTCTTCCAGCTCAGTTAAGGCTGACCAGATTTTTGGGACAGGTGCATGGAGCTCTTGCTCTACTATGATAGGGAGGTCTGACTTTAGCATTAGTTATTTTTTATGTACTTATTAGGGATGTTTTCCCAGGAGTTGCATTTGTCTATGAGCTCTTTGTAGAAAGTTTTATAGACCTCTTTTTCAGAATAACTGTCCTCGTCAAAATGTTTTCTCAGTGTTGAGCTCAGTGTACGTTTCATCTCCACTTCTAGCTGATCCAATAAACCCAGTATTTTCACTTTTGCCATAGGTTTTGATTTTAGTTTTCTGAAAGATTAGAATGTATATCCGTCTTGTAAGCCATAATGGCGGGAATCATAGCTGCGAGTAGTCCCAGTCCCACTGTCCCTAAAAACAACATCACTTCTTTGCCATGACTGATCCAAGCAGAAAATGGGTAATTATATTTTTCATACAGGCTGTCTCCCAGTCCCATCATACTCAGATGACTTACTATCATGCCGATAATGAAACCTAAGACAGAAAGAAGCAATCCTTCTATCAGAATAAGTGACAATAATTTGCCAGGCTTCCCGCCCATGACACGTAGAAGTGAGAGTTCGTACTTTCTTCTTTTGAGGGAATTCAGTAGGGAGACAAAGATACTGATGGCAGAAACTATGGCTATCAGTAGTGCCAGTAGCTGCAAGGCTTTGGTGCCGACCCCCATCATGTCATATAGTCTGTTTATTTCGTAAGCTGGTGAGGCAGCCTGTAGGTCTGTATTTTCATTGATATTTCGTGGCATGTTTAGTGCCTGAAAATTGGTTTTGTTTTTAAATCTTACAAGCACAGACGTGATGTCTTGGTCCCCATGTGTAAGCAAGTGGGCTCTGGAGATATCATTCTGGTGATTATGTGATCCGTGGTCATGGTCATGATGTGCTTCATGGTCGTGATCATGATTATGATGATCATGGTTATGGTCGTCATGGTCATGTGCATGCTCATGGTTGTCATGTCCTTCGTGGTCATGATTATGCGTATGTTCTTCGTCCTCATCATGACTGTGTCCTTTGTGGTCATGGTCATCTTCATCCTCATGGGTAGAATGGTCATGGTCATGTACTGCCCAGACAGATTCTGTGCTGACGAGTATGAGCTGATCTATGACACTACCTGTTGGTTTCAGAATACCTACTACAGTAAGTGTTCCATGGTCATGCTCTAGATCTACATCATCTGTAAATCCATGTGAACTTTTAAATTTGGAACCCAACTTATAATTAAGTGCTCTGGCCACTTCCGCTCCTATGGTTACTTCATAAAGATTTTGCCAGCGTTTTCCATCTCCGATTTCTGCATTATAGAAGGGCAGAATGGAATGGTCTGTACCTATAATCCGATACCCTTTGTGACTGTCACCCATAGAAAGCGGCACGGACTTGTCTATAAGAGGATGCTTTTCTCGCAAGAAAGGTGTCGCTTCCTTGATGGAAATATTTCCTGTAGGGGCATCTATATGATACATGGAACTGAGTATCATTTGGAGAGGACTCCCTTTGGCGCCTACGACCATATCTACACCTGCTAGGTTTTTTTCAAATTTGTCTTTAAGTTGAGTATTGACGAGAAGAATAAAGTTAATCAGGCCTATTCCTAGAGTAAGTAGGACCAGATTGAGAAACAAGGTCAACGGGTCGTGGATAATATTTCTCCAGGCAAGTTTAAATGTATTCATCTAGTTCAGCTCTATTTGGTTGGGAAATAAGGCTTTGAGTCTGTTGTCGTGGGTGACGATGACCAGAGCGGCATTGACCGATTCTGCCTGGTATTTTAGGAGGTTTACAACTTCATTACAATTGTTGTCGTCCAGTGCTGAAGTAGGTTCATCTGCTAGTATCAATTTCGGATTATTAACGATGGCTCTGGCTATAGAGAGTCGTTGTTGTTCTCCCTGACTCATACGGTAGGTTTTTGCTGCTGCTCTGTTTGAGATATTTAGCTGGTCCATGAGACCATCTATTCGTTTTTTGTCTATAGGTCTATTGGCCATTGTTTGTGCCAGGATTAAATTTTCTCTTGCGCTTATCGCATTGACAAAATGGGGCTTCTGAAATACCAAGCCTATATTCTGACCTCTAAAAGTGTCCAAGGCATTGGATGATTGCTTGTATAGTGAAGTGTCATTAATAAGGACTTCGCCTTTAGCGGGTTTTAGAATACCTGCGAGGATATGTAATAGAGTCGTCTTTCCTACACCAGACTGACCCAGTACAAGCAGGGTCTCCGCAGGATTGCAATAGAGGTCAGGAAAACTGAAACCTGTGGTTCCTTTGTATTTATGAGCAAGTTCTTTTGTAGAGAGCATAAGGCTATTTGGATTCAGTTTGCAAGATAACAAAGCAGAAGTTTATTGTTTCTGTAGCTCTCATAATTTTTAAGTTGGTCCTCTTGCTGCGACTTTCAGTAGGTAAGAATTACAAGATATTACCAAAAAGGAACCAGTTTCCTGGCTCCTCATCAAACAAACTTTTAGGAATGGATCAATATTCAACTTTTATTTAGGACTTTCTCTTTATTCCAATCTGGGTTAAATTTTCTTTTGTCTTTGATCCCTCGGTTGTTTTTCTTCCTCTTTTTGAATTCAGACATGAACTCTCTACCTCTTAATCCTCTGATGTAAGGACAGAATAGTTTTCTATATAGATTCATATCATAAAAATTTAGGTCAATAATTTATTTAGAATTGAAAGTGGATTCTATTCCAAACAATATTTACAATTCATACGCCAGAAGTGTAATGTAGGTTTCCGAGAAAGTGAGCAGTTCGGCTATTTTGGAAGGAGTATCGATTAAAATCATAGAAAATAAGACCAATGAACCATCATATTCCTTATCTGTTCACACTAATTAGAATAGATTTGTGGCAGTTATAACGACAGTTAATTAATGGCTAGAAGACATAAAGATGAAAGTGCTCATGAGGAAGAAGCACCAAAAGTGAAGATGAGCAAAGAGAACTTCAGACGTTCGCTGGAGATCTTTGAGTATATCAGTCCTTACAAGTGGTATTTCTTTGCTTCGTTGGCTTTGGTTTTTCTATCTACACTGGCTTTCTATGCTATTTTTTACTTCGTCGGATTATTGATAGATGTCGCTCAAGGGAAATCCGACATTCCTCTTACACTTAATAAAGTAGGGATTATTTTGGTCTTCGTCCTAGTCATCCAAGGGGTCTTTTCATATCTCAGGGTAGTCTTTACTGCTCAGGTTTCTGAAAATGGTATTGCTGATGTCCGTAAGGAAGTATATCATAAGTTGGTCACATTACCTATCACTTTCTTTGAAGAAACAAATAGTGGAGAACTGATAAGCAGAGTAAGTGCGGATGTAAGTAAATTGTACAGCGTCTTCTCTATAACCTTGGTGGAGTTTTTCCGTCAGGTCATAACATTAGTTGTAGGTATAGGCTTCTTGGTTGTAACGACTCCTCGCTTGTCCTTAATAATGCTGCTGACGATACCAGTAGTTGTCCTTGTTGCTATGTTATTTGCTAAGAAAATTAGAAAGTTGGCCAAGGAGCGCCAGAAGTTGCTCGCAAAATCTAACTCTATTTTGGGAGAAACAGTCCAAGGGATACAAATCGTGAAAGCCTTTGCAAATGAGGACATAGAAATGGGGCGCTATAATGGTTCTATATCGGAAGTGGTCAAGATAGCCATACGCTATGCGAAGTCCAGAGCTTGGTTTTCATTTTTTATTCTGACCATATTCTTTGGGGCTATTTGCTTTATAATATATATGGGTGCTTCAATGTTACAGAATGGAGACATGACAGCTGGTGAGTTATTGTCCTTCGTAACTTTTACATCTATGATAGGAGCTTCGATAGCTGGCCTTGGAAATTTTACTACACAACTCTTAGGTGCTGTAGGAGCGACAGACAGAATCAAAGAAATTTTAGATTTGGATCCTGAGGTTATAATCAATGAGGAACTGCATGCTGAACATGTGAATGGTTTGGTAACATTCGAGGATGTACATTTTGCCTATCCGAGTCGAGAAGACTTGACTATTCTAGACGGCATTTCGTTTACAGTAAAGAAAAATGAAAAGATTGCCTTGGTAGGACCCAGTGGTGTAGGTAAGTCTACCATCATCCAACTTCTACTTAGATTCTATGATATCAATGCAGGTGCCATAAAAATAGATGGAGATTCTATCTACAATAAGGAAGTCAGACAGTATAGAAAGAATATTTCTTTAGTACCTCAGGAGGTTATACTTTTTGCTGGCAGTATCAAAGAAAATATCAGATATGGAAGAATGACGGCAACAGAAGCTGAAATTATAGAAGCCGCAGAAAGTGCCAATTGCATGGAATTTATCAACAACTTTCCTGAAGGCATGGACACCATGATAGGGGAGAGAGGTATAAAATTGTCTGGTGGCCAAAGACAACGTGTAGCTATAGCACGTGCAATTCTAAAAGACCCAGTTATTCTCCTACTGGATGAAGCAACCTCCGCCCTGGATTCCAATTCGGAAAAAGTTGTACAAGATGCCCTGAATAAACTGATGAAAAACCGAACCAGTATTATAGTCGCTCACAGACTAAGTACTATCTTAGATGCAGACCGTATCTATGTAATGAAAGAAGGGAAGATTATAGAACAGGGATCACACAAAGCACTGATGGATATGGAAGGGGTCTATTATAAGCAAGCCAGTCTTGGTAGATTGTTTGAGTAGAAATACAACGTTGGTAATTCTAAAAACTCATTGCTTCACGAATCATATCATCGTCTATCTCCACGTCATAGTCACACTTGCCTATGCCATTGATGAGAGAAAATAATTTCTGACCTCCTTTGTTCTTCTTATCCATAGACATGATAGTAATTATAGAATCTATGTCTTTTTCATTGATATCTGGTAAAGTATAGATAGTTTCCAGTAGAGAATTTATCTCCTCCATTTCTATGATGGAAATACGCTTGGTCTTAAAACTAAGATAGGACTCTACTATCATACCTTTGGCAATTGCTTCTCCGTGAAGTAACTCATCTATAGTGCCGAGAAAGTAAGATTCTACACCGTGCCCAATCGTATGTCCAAAATTGAGAATCTTTCTCAGATCGCCTTCTTTTGGGTCTTGACTGACGACTTTATTTTTTATTTTGACCGAAGTAGTTACAACTTTTGCCCACTCATCATCAGTGAGTTTTGTCCCTTTGAGCTTTATGGTTTCCCAGAGTGATTTGGACTGTATGAGACCATGTTTAATTACCTCGGCAAACCCACTCATGAGTTCTCTTTGCTTTAGCGTTTTTAGGAATGGTGTATGTATCCAGACCAGCTTCGGATTTTGGAACAGACCCACCATGTTTTTAAATCCTCTAAGATCTACGCCTAGTTTGCCACCGACTGAAGCATCTACCTGCGCAAGCAATGTTGTCGGTACCTGAATAAATGGAATACCACGCATATAAGTGGCCGCCACAAATCCGCCTAGATCACCTATGACGCCGCCACCTAGATTGATGATAAGGCTGGATCTGTCACAGTTTCTTTCTACCAGTTCTTGCCACAATTGGCTGGCTGTTACTATAGTCTTATGGATTTCCCCAGATTTAATTTCCAGTACTTCGTAAGCAAGGGTTATGTGTTCCTGGAAAGTAGGCAGACAATGTTCCTTGGTATTTTCATCTACGATGACAAAAATCTTTGAAGCATTTAGTTGTGTTAGGTATTTATCGAGGTCTGCAAAATCTTTATTGATTTCGACTTTATAATCGGAGGCTTTTACTGTTGGCATATATTAATCTAGGCTATGAATTTTTTCGAGGCTGATAGCTTCAGCTTTTTTGATAAAAAGGGCTTTGGTGCTTTTCCACGTTTCCGCAAAAAGATCTGAGTATCTGTAATTATTCAAATCTTCTTCAGAATCCCAATAACTGTAAGTGAAGAAGACATTATTGCGAGCTGCTTTTCCTTGCAAGAGTTCCAGATAGTTGCATCCTGGAAAGCTACGGATAAGATGCTTCTTCTCTTCAAATAGAGCCTTGAAAGTCTCTACCTTATCCATTTGGAATTCCATTTTTACAATTCTTACAATCATGCGGCTAAGGTAAGCTTGTATTTATAAAAACTTAATTTGTACAGTCTCATCTTTCTGTAAGTCCAGCTGAGTTGCAGCCTTGCCCATGTTAATGGCGATTTCGAGATAATTGGCAGAATTGAAGAGGCAGATGACATCGCCTATAGGAACCTCGCTGTAACTTCTGCTTATTTTCTTGACAGGGTTGTTATACTTGAAGTAGACTTCTATGTGTCTGTTTTTTCTGAAATGCTCGAAGAATTCTCGATGTACATTCAGGATAACGTTGTCATATTTATCTATATGGGTGATGGTCGCTCTGATTTCATTATCGGTAGAGACAGGCTGAACATCCAGCTTTTTTTCCAAAAAATTCAATGGTGGACCGACTTCAGTGATGGAAAGGCCTTTGCTTATAAGGCCTACACCATGGGCAATAAGGTCAAAGAGACTGGGGTTTTCTTCGTCCAGAACGATTTTGTAGATGGCTGATTCATCCAAAGTGTCGAAAGTCAATGAGAATACCCCATTATTAGGACCTACGTAAAATTGCTCTTTATGCTCAAAGCAGATAATCTCAAAATTTGGTTGATAGTAATTATTGACAGCAACGACATGTATGGTTCCAGGAGGAAATTTTCTGTATATCGCTTTGAGAAAGTAAGACGCCTGACGGATATCATGAGTATCTACCTCATGGGACACATCTACGAACTGTAGTAGATTGTTTTGTCCCAAAATTGCGCCTTTCAGCAAGGCCGTATAGTGATCCTTAGTCCCAAAATCGGAAATCAAGGTAACCGCTCGCATCTTCATTTATCCAGAGTAGTCAATAATTGAGGGCAAGTTAAGGCCATTTTTTAACTTAGACTCCAACAGGGCAGTATATATTACCATAAACTGCTATATAATGAATCTCTGCTTGTTATGGTCCTTATCGACATTATCTTAGTAAAAAAGAGTTTATTTTTGAATGGTTAAGTGCCCAACTACTAACAAAAAATAAGAAGTCGACTATTGAGTGAAATTATCCTGAAGATAAGTGGAATAGACCATGTGGAACTGTATGGCGAAAAAAACTCCAAACTAAATCTTATCAAAAAAGCCTTCCCTGACCTAAGTATCATTTCCAGAGGTGTCAATCTCAAAATAAATGGTGAGAAGAAAGAAGCTCAGAAGGCAAAAAGTAAAGTAGAACAGCTTGTCAAAATTTTGAGAAAGCAACATGTATTGCCTGTGCAAAACGTGATGGACGTGCTGAATGGCAATCTTGCTTACGAACTGGAACAAGAAGAAACCGACAAAAGCTATAAGACCAATAATAATGTCATAGTCTACGGCCGCAATGCTAAGCCCATCAAAGCTCGTACTCGGAATCAAAAGAAGATGGTGCATCTATCAGAAGATAATGATGTCCTCTTTGCAGTAGGTCCTGCTGGAACTGGTAAGACATATACTGCCGTTGCTTTGGCTGTAAGAGCTCTGAAAACCAAGATGGTAAGAAAGATCATCCTGACCAGACCTGCTGTAGAGGCTGGTGAAAGTCTAGGTTTCCTTCCTGGTGACCTTAAGGATAAAATAGATCCATACCTCAGACCACTCTATGATTCTCTGGATGATATGTTGCCTGGTGAAAAACTAGACCATTTTATGCAGAACAGGATCATAGAAGTTGCACCACTTGCTTTTATGAGGGGACGTACATTAGACAATGCTTTTATTATTCTGGATGAGGCACAAAACTGTACCTCCGGTCAGATTAAAATGTTCCTAACCAGATTAGGACCTTCAGCTAAATGTATTATTACAGGAGATTTATCTCAGATAGATTTGCCTAGAAACCAAAGATCTGGTTTGTATAAGGCACTTGATATTTTGGGAGACCTGACCGGCATAGCAAAGTTGTTTCTTACTGCCGACGATGTGGTACGGCACAAATTGGTAAAAGATATTATTACCAGGTATGATGAGGCAGACAAGTTTGTAAAAGAACAGCGAGAAGCTGAAAAGAAAAAGAAAGAAGAACTTAGAACAACTGCAGTAGATAAGGATGCAGAATCTGATAATAAAAGTTAAGCGATGACCTCTAAAGTAATATACCAAGGCAATCTTCGAACGGAAGCGACCCATCTGAAATCTGGCAACACCATCATAACAGATGCGCCTACTGACAATCATGGCAAAGGAGAGGCGTTTTCTCCTACTGACCTTGCAGCCACTTCACTCGCTTCTTGTATTCTTACTATTATGGGAATCACTGCTGATAAGAGAGGTATAGATATGTCTGGAGCTTCTGCTGAAGTAACCAAAGTAATGGCATCCAATCCAAGACGTATACAGCAAATCGTTATTAATATTTACATGCCTGCAAATAATTACTCTGATTCTGAAAAGAAGATATTGGAAAAAGCTGCTCATCACTGTCCTGTAGGTCTAAGCCTCGCTGAAGAGACAGAAGAAGTAATATCTATTAATTGGAACTAGAGCAACTGTCAGACAAGATAAGGCTGAGCCATTCTGGTAAGCCTATCCATGCACAACTTAAAATAGGTGGCTCTAAATCTATTGCTAACAGAGTCCTAATACTCAATGCCTTATCGCAAACTGCTTCACCGATTTCCAATCTTTCTGATAGCGATGATACAGAGACTCTGGTTCAGCTATTGGCATCTGACGAAAAAGTGTTAGATGCTCATCATGCTGGGACGACCTTTAGGTTCATGACAGCTTATCTAGCCTTGACAGGAGGTGAAAAGATACTGACTGGTTCCGCAAGGATGAAGCAACGTCCCATAGGTCCACTTGTAGATGCGCTAAGAGAACTAGGTGCTGAAATCGAATATTTAGAAAACGATGGTTATCCTCCATTGAAAATTAGAAATGCACTTCAGCAACATAAAGACGCTATAGAAATAGCTGCGGATATGAGTTCTCAGTTTATCTCTGCGCTATGCATGATAGCACCAAAATTACCTCTGGGGTTGACTATAAAGCTTGTGGGTGAGTTGGTTTCAGAACCCTATCTAAGGATGACTCTAAAGCTAATGCAAGCTTTTGGAGTAGAATCACAGTTTGACAACCAGCTCATTAAAATTAGACCCCAAGAATATATTTCTGCACCTTTTACGGTAGAGTCGGACTGGTCTTCGGCAAGTTATCCTTATGCCATTGCAGCCATAGCGAGAGATGCCAAAATTCAACTCAGTTATTTCAAAGAAAACTCAGTACAAGCAGACAGTACCATACAAACCTTCTCGGAGGACTTAGGTGTAAGAAGCAGCCTACAAGACAATACACTAACACTAGAAAGTACAAATCAGAATAAGCCAGAGCTAGAGCATGATTTTCTAACGCATCCAGATATTGCACAAACTGTAGCTGTAATTGCTGCCGCAAAAAATATAAAGATCAGTTATTCAGGATTGAAGACTTTAGCTATTAAAGAAACCGATAGGGTAGTAGCTTTGCAACAAGAATTAAGTAAGGTCGGTGTAAAGATTGTAAAAACTGAAGATAGTAATTCTGAGTATGTGCAAAGTGGTGAAGCAAAAGTAGAACTGCCAGAATTCGAAACTTATCAAGATCATAGGATGGCAATGGCATTAGCACCGCTTGCACTTTTGGGTCCTGTAAAAATTATAAACCCTAAAGTTGTAAGCAAATCCTATCCTAATTTCTGGAAAGACTTGACAACTTTAGGGTTTGTCATAGAAACTCTAGACTAGAAGTCTGTTGTCTGCTTTATTTTATTACAATTATATCTTGTGACATTTCCTTGCTGATATTGTTTAGAATCAGTTTGTAACTGCCTTTCTCCAGAAGGAATAGATTTTTAGAAATAAAGCTTTCTACCTCGCTCAACTTCATAAGTCCTCCCGCCTGAGGAATATTGTCATTAGATATTATCGTTACATTGATGTCGTCATTGTTGTCGAATTCAGCACTGGCCAAGCTCATGTATTCTGAAATACCGTTTGAGCCTGATACTGGCAGAGTCGTAGTACAAGCTTCTATTCTCGCTTCAAAGTCTGTTCCTAGGATAACTTCGAAACCACTAGTTAATTCTATTTCTGTACCTGCTGTAAAGAGGATGTTGCTAGAACTATTGACAGTTGCAGCAGATTCTATTTTTACTTCGGCTCTATAAGTATTCTGTGTGATAACATTTATAACCAAGAAAGAACCATCACAGCTGGTACTGGAACAACCTTCATCTGTTACGCCATCGCAATCATTATCTACACCATCACATACTTCGGAAGCATTGGGGTTTATATTGCTGTCGTTGTCATCACAGTCTTGATTGTCAGCAACATAATTAGCTGGAGCAGAACAGGCTGAGGTAGAAATGCCTGGGTTTCCAAAACCATCATTATCATTATCTAGAAAAAAAGTGTTCATAACGCCTTCGTCTATCTGACCATTGCAGTTGTTGTCTTGGTTGTCGCATACTTCAGGAGCACCAGGATTTACATCAGGATCTGTGTCATCACAGTCTCCGCTGTTGGTTACATATCCACTAGGCTGAGTACATTGTGATACAAAGATGTTAGAATTTCCATAACCATCATTGTCACTATCTGCATAGTAGGTGGTAGAACTTGTACCTTCGTCTATCTGACCATCACAATCATTGTCTTGGCCATCACAGATCTCTGTATTGCCAGGATAGTTATTGGGATCGTTGTCATCACAATCAGAACTATTCGTCACATATCCTGCAGGGTTACTGCATGACTGTGTTGTGCTGTTAGGTGTGCCGAATCCGTCACCATCGAAATCGAGATAGTAAGTGGTTGCTAGACCTTCATCTACTTGTCCATCACAATCATTGTCCTGACCATCACATATCTCTGTATTCCCAGGATAATTATTTCCATCATTGTCATCACAATCTGAACTGTTAGCTACATAGCCAGCTGGGGTAGAACAAGCCTGAGTAGAACTACTCGAGGTTCCAAATCCATCACCATCATTATCCAGGTAGTAAGTAGTGGTGACACCTTCGTCTACTAAACCGTCACAGTCATTGTCCTGATTATCACATATTTCAGTTGCACCAGGAAATACTGTATTGTCTGTGTCGTCACAGTCTGTGCTATTTGATACATAACCTGCTGGTTGGCTACTGGCAGTCGTTGTATTGTTTGCATCTCCATAACCATCACCGTCTGTATCAGCATAAAAAGTTGTCGTTCCGAAAGTACAAGTACCATTGTCTATAGTAGCTGCAGGATCAAAATTTGAAGCTGCTGGATCCGTACAACCCAGTACTTGAGTTACAGGGAAGTATATAGCATAATCTTCCACTTGCCCTGTCGTCGGCGTCGTACATCCATCAGAGGCTATAGAACTAGTAGAAACGATAACTCTCAATCGCAGCATGCTTTCCATTACTGGATTGGCAGGTGTTGTCAGTCCGACCGCAAGGTTTCCATTTCCAGAAAAACTAAACATTCCTGATGCCTCACCAAAATCAGTAAAGTCTCCGTCGTCATTATAATCTACAAAGTATCTTAATCTGCTGACACCTTGTACACCTACTATAAGATTGTAGCTGGTACTTGGCGCTAAGGTGGCTACATGTGTACAAGCGTTGTCATCATATAGGCCAGTAGTTGTAGAGCCATTGCTAAGGTCTCCTATGTTGACCAAAGTAATTCCACCAGTTCCTCCATTCCCACCTGATGGTGAACATGGTGTGGGTGGGGCAGTTTCTATATCTATGTACCCAAAGTATACGTCCGAACCAGCACTATTTGTAGAAGTTATTTTTACAGGGTATAAGCCTGGAGCACTGTAAGTCACATTTACTTTTTCGTTTGTGGAAGTCGCAGGAGTCCCTCCTGTAAACTCCCAGAGTCTTGTCGCACCAAATTGAGACTGATCTTCAAACTCTACCACACTACCAGTACATACAGCTGTAGCACTACTGAATAGATTAGCTGTAGGAGCACCAAGAGTAGAACAATCAGCAAGATATGATTGTGCATTCAGCCTGCTGTTTATCGATGTTTTAGATGCTGCTGACCAGTTAGCTGTTATAGTTACAGAAGGTGCCATGATATTATTAGAACCTGCAGCATCGTGATCCGCATCAAAGTTATGACCTATCTCATGGGAAACCATTGACATCAATGAAGGTGCTGAGGCTGTGTAGTCTTCCAGTAAGTTATGCCATCCCGGTGTATACGCCAGACCTACAGTTCCAGAACTTCCACCAAACGAGATGTCTGTAGCTGTCCACAGACTGGCCAGATTGTAATCTACGCCAAAGCCTCCAGTGGCTCCACCACAGTTTCCACCACCACAGATATTGAAACATGGAGACCCAAAACAATTGCCTGGATTTTCCGCCCAAGCTCTAAAGTTAAAGAGTAAGGTTCCTGCATCAGTTGTGGATGTAAGCGGTAGTAATGGATTGTTACTGGTAGAGGTCGGAAAATAATGGCCTACTACATTAAACTCAAAGTTCTCATCGAATTCCGATCTGTAATTAGTCTGCACATTATTTAATACACCAAGATTATGATTCTGAACACCAGTATTGTTACCATACTTGGTAACCATGTCGTAGGTGTTAGCAATAGCTATATCTATAACGTTACAAGTAGATATCATCCTAGTAGGTGCATATCTCTGTTCTTGTTTCATGGTTTCATTGACACCACAGACATGTTCTTTGTCTTCTATAACATCATCGACCTTGTATACTATAAATAGATTCTTTGCTGCTCCGGGAACTAGATAAGAAAGTGGCTCTATAAATACTTCAGACCCTCCTTGTCTCATAAAACCATAGAGGAAATTATCATTGACTGTTAGACTTACTGTTCCACCAGAACGCATGCTTCCACCTAATAATAGAGGTAGCTGATTATTTTTGTCTGTGTAACTTACCTGAAGGTTGTTTCTGAATAGATTGAGCTCGTATTTGTTATCACCCAATTCCATATTTAGAAGAGGTGCTCTAGAGTTTATCTTTATCCTATTTTTTATGACGTCTATCTCAAAAATTTGATAATCCTTGAGTAGGGTAGAAAGATTTTCCTGATAGTTTCTTGTAGCAGAAATTTCTGTACCCGTCAGAATACTTTGTGAGGCGGCATTGATTGTTAACGTTATACCCAATAATAGGGTAAGCAAATAGGTTTTCATTCTTCGAGGTCGTCTAAATTATAAAAGTAGCCAACAAATTTGCTCCCACATATAGGTGTTTACCCCTTATTTGCGAGTTGTCCGCAAGCAGCATCTATATCTTTGCCTCTGCTTCTTCTCACCGTAACAGTAACACCTCTATCGGACAGATATTTTGAGAATTTGTCAAGTCTATCACCTCTAGACTTCTCAAAATCCACGCCACTTATATTGTTATATTCAATGATATTTATACGAACTGGGAACTTGGAACAAAATTTAAGGAGATTTTTGGCGTCATCTATGCCATCATTGAAATTATTGAAGGCAATATACTCGTAGCTGATCCTATTTTTTGTCTTCAAATGGAAGTATTCTAAAGCTTCCATGAGGGTTTCCAAGTTATTTTGGTCGTTTATAGGCATGATGCTACTTCTTTTCTTGTCATCAGCAGCATGTAGGGAGAGAGCTAGATTGAACTTTACCTCGTCATCAGCAAGTTTTTTGATCATTTTAGCGATTCCTACTGTACTGACAGTCACCCTTTTAGTAGACATGCCTAAGCCTTTTTTGGCATTGATCAGCTCTATACTTTTGAGAACGTTTTTATAGTTCAAAAGCGGCTCACCCATTCCCATAAAAACGATATTTGTCAACTGGTGGTCAAATTTTTCCAGAGACTGCCTATTCACTAATACCACCTGAT
The DNA here is from genome assembly GCA_964556525.1 of uncultured Saprospiraceae bacterium. Classification (GTDB taxonomy): domain Bacteria; phylum Bacteroidota; class Bacteroidia; order Chitinophagales; family Saprospiraceae; genus RFSX01. The sequence goes on along the minus strand of CAZKXO010000006.1, from coordinate 8,032 downwards.
CAAAGATTTCCGCTGCAGTAAGGTTCCTCATTCGCTTCATCTTTCCAGTGGCACAGAAGCTACAGGTCAGGCTGCAACCCACCTGTGAGGAAACACAGACAGTATATCTCTTGTCACCTACCACAGGTATCAAAACAGATTCTATCATATAACCATCGTGGAGCTTCATTCTGCTTTTGATGGTGCCATCATTACTGTACTGGACCTTATCCTCTATTACTGGCTGGAATACAAAATGCGCTTCCAGAAAAGCAATGAGGTCCTTAGGCAGATTTTTCATAGACTGAAAGTCCAGCTTCTTCTTATGCCAAATCCATTCGGAAAGCTGATTGTAGCGATATTTAGGAAAGCCTTGGTCTACGAGGAGTTGCTGGAGGCCAGCAGCATCCATTGCTCTGATGTCGGTTTTGATAAGTTCCATCTATCAGCAAAGCTAGAGTATAACTATCTTTAGCCTCATATTATATCAAAGAATCTGGCAAAATCATGTCTCTAATTCTGCTTATCATCATCTTTTTGTTGCTTTCAGCGTTCTTTTCGAGCTCTGAAATCGCTTTTGTCTCTGCCAATAAGCTGGGCATAGCCGTCAAAAAGGAGCAGAATACCAAGCGCGGCAATCTCATAGCCAGTTTCTATGACAAACCCAAGGCCTTTCTCAGCACCATGCTTGTAGGTAATAATATAGCACTGGTGGCCTTTACCATCTTTATGACCAAGTTTCTGACACCATACCTAGAGCCAATACTGGGAGATACGGCCTTTACTTTGCTGATATATACTCTTATCACGACTCTGGTGGTGCTCATTTTGGGAGAGTTTATACCTAAGACTCTGGCAAGTTTATGGTCTAATAAGACTCTGAGTCTCTTTGCCTATCCATTGGCCTTTTTTAAATGGTTCCTATTCATACCGACTTTTGTCATGACAGGTTTGTCTAATTTTTTACTCAATAGAATCGTCACTGTACCTACAGACATAGCAGAAAGTGCACTGAATAGGGTCGATCTCGAACATTATATAGCCGACAGTATCAGCGATGACCAGGATGATATAGATAAAGATATCCTGACCAATGCGCTTAATCTTGGACATAATAAGGTCTCCCATTGCATGGTCCCTCGTACCGAAATAGTCTGGATAGATAAGCAAGCCTCTATTCCTGAGCTTATAGAACTTTTCCGTGAGTCCAAATTATCCAGGCTTATTGTGGCAGATGGCGATGTAGATAATATAGAAGGTTATATCCATCATCAGCAGTTACTCGATGATCCTAAAAGTCTAAAGAAGACCTTCATGGAGATTCTATATGTGCCTGAGGTTATGAACCTCAAGGAACTTATGTCTCAGTTTATCAAGGATGGATCCTCTATAGCTTGTGTTGTCGATGAGTTTGGAGGGACGGCAGGAATCATTACGCTGGAAGATATTCTAGAGGAAATTTTCGGTGAGATAGAAGATGAACATGACGTGGAAGAGCATATCATGCACAAGATCAATGACAACGAGTACCTTTTCTCAGGCCGTCTCGAAGTAGATCATATAAATGAAAAATTCCCCGAACTCAATATTCCAGAAGGAGAGTACCAGACTTTATCAGGCTATATAGTAATGACTTCTGAAGATATACCTCAGTTGGGCGAGCAGGTCACCTTGGGCAGTTGCTGCTTCAAAATCGAAAAGGTAGACGAGACCAAAATAGAAATCGTCCGCGTCGTCAAGATAGAGCTGGAAGAAGAGGATGAATTCTAAATCTTCCTCTCCATGAATACCCCTAATGTCCTCGGGGAATCCCTCTATTTTTTAATTCTCAGATACTATCGTCGAGACCTACTCTGTTTATTGCTTACAAAAAATGCAAATTATGAGAAGGTATATCATCATCGCTCTAGCCAGTATGAGTTTTATTTCTTGCAAGGATGACAAAGTCCATCTGCAACAAATTTCTTTCCTGGAATCAGAAATAGAACATCTGCAAAATTCCAACAACAGTTTGCTCGATCGCATGTCAGAGCTCTCTATCATCTCTATGAACGACTCCGAAAGCATCAAAGAATCTTTAAAATCCATCAATGAACATCAGGAGTATATTGCTGAACTTACAGACAAGATCCACGAAAAAGATTCTATAAATTTTGCTCTGGTCTCCAACCTGAAAAGATCGCTGATAGATATAGAAGACGATATAGATATAGAAGTCAGAGGCAGTGCCGTCTACGTCTCCCTGTCCGACCAGCTCCTTTTTAATACTGCATCCAGTAAAGTCAATAAAGCAGCCTACAGTGTCTTGGAACAAGTCTCCAAAATAATAAATGACCACAACGAAGTAGACATACTCGTACAAGGCCACACCGACGACATCCCTATCTCCAATAAATATTACAGGGACAACTGGGAACTCAGTACTAGCCGTGCAGCTTCAGTTGTAAGAATCTTACAAGAAAACTATGGCGTCATTCCTGAACGACTTACTGCTGCTGGCAGGGGAGAATTTGTCCCAGTAAATGATAATAGAACCACCAGTGGTAGATCTGAAAATCGAAGAACAGAAATAATTATTACCCCGAAGCTGAGTCAGTTTTTTGAGTTGTTGGAAGCACCGGATTTGTTGGGGTAGAGAAAATATAAGTTGCACTGTTATAAACATGGAAGGCTGCCCTGGGGAGGGTGGCCTTTTTTTAATGAAAGTATCAGCACTATCCAAATCGTCAAAACGTCTTCATTATTAAATAATTGATTAAAAAAGCAGCTTCTCCATAATTTATACATCTTTGCGCCTTCTTAGCACAAAAGCAAGAAGAATAGCATGGAATCCATAAGAAATATAGCCATCATAGCCCACGTCGATCATGGGAAAACCACCTTGGTAGACAAGATTATACATGAATGTAATGTGCTCGGAGAGCGAGAAGATAAGGGAGAACTTATTCTGGATAATAATGATCAGGAACGAGAACGAGGTATCACTATCGTCTCTAAGAATGTGGCCGCCATGTTCAATGGTGTAAAGATTAACATTATAGATACGCCAGGTCACGCCGACTTTGGAGGTGAAGTAGAGCGGGTACTAAAAATGGCGGATGGGGTCTTGCTGCTGGTAGATGCTTTTGAAGGGCCGATGCCTCAGACAAGATTTGTCTTGGGTAAAGCGATAGAGCTGGGTCTTAAGCCTATAGTCGTCGTCAATAAAGTAGATAAAGAAAACTGTACACCTGAGGATGTGCAAGGAGATGTTTTTGACCTGATGTTTAATCTAGACGCAACCGAGGACCAGTTGGACTTTGTGACCTTATTTGGCTCTTCTAAGTACGGATGGATGAGCTTTGACTGGGAAAAGAAGACAAGTGATATTGTTCCATTGCTCCAGGCAGTCGTAGATAACATCCCGGAAGCACCATATAGAGAGGGTACGCCACAGATGCAGATAACTTCTCTAGATTTCTCCAAGTTTACTGGTAGGATCGCTATAGGAAGGATATTCAGAGGTGATCTGCATGCAGGACAGGATCTAATGTTATGTAAGAAAGATGGTGTCCAGAAAAAAGTTAGGATCAAAGAACTCTTTGTTTTTGAAGGCTTGGGTAGGAAAAAAGTGGAGACTGCAAGGAGTGGTGATATCTGTGCGATAGTAGGAATAGAAGGTTTTGACATAGGTGATACGATTGCTGATTTGGAAAATCCAGAAGCGTTGCCGCATCTCAAAGTAGATGAGCCTACGATGAGTATGCTTTTCACTATAAACAATTCTCCATTTTTCGGTAAGGAAGGAAAGTTCGTTACTTCCCGACACCTGAGAGAAAGATTGTACAAAGAGACTGAAAAGAATCTAGCTCTTAGAGTAGAAGATACGGCTACCGAAGATAAGTTTAACGTCTATGGAAGGGGGGTTCTCCACTTATCAGTTCTTATAGAGACCATGCGAAGAGAAGGCTACGAGCTCCAAGTAGGAAAGCCGGAAGTTATCTTCAAGGAAATAGAGGGTAAGAAATGTGAGCCTATAGAGTTATTGGTTATAGATGTTCCTGAAGATTTTTCAGGTAAGGCCATTGAGCTGGTTACCCAAAGAAAGGGACAGCTAAAAATCATGGAACCGAAAGGCGACCTGCAGCACCTAGAATTCGAGATCCCATCTAGAGGCCTTATCGGTCTGAGGAATAATATGCTCACAGCAACGTCTGGCCAAGCTATTATGACCCACAGGTTTATTGCCTACGAACCTTATAAAGGTGAAATTCCTTCTAGAACAAAAGGATCTATGGTGTCTGGAGAAGAAGGACAAGCTCTGGCCTTTGCCTTAGATAGATTACAGGATAGAGGAAAGTTTTTTGTGGAGCCAGGAGACAGAGTTTATAAAGGCATGGTAATAGGAGAGAATGCCAAAGCCAATGATCTGGAAGTAAATGTGATCAAAGGAAAGAAACTGAATAATATGCGAAGTTCTGGTGCAGATGATGCCACCAAGCTTGCTCCAAAGATTGTGCACTCTTTAGAGGAAGCGATGGAGTATATCCGTGAGGATGAGTATCTAGAAGTGACACCGGAGAGTTTGAGGATGAGGAAGATAGGATAGAGCAAGAATATACCGAGGCAAAAAAAACGCATCCAAGTCACAACTCGGATGCGTTTTCTAATAGGTATAAGTTAAAGTCTAATCCACCACCATTTTCAACGTCTTCACACCTAGCTGATTGGAAAGTTCTATGAAATAGAGGCCTGCATCTAAGTTGCCGGACTGGAAGTCCACAGTTTGTTTGTTGCCAGTCAATTGTATAGTTCTGTTCTGTACTTGCTGGCCACTGATATTTAGAACTGATACATTTAGCTCGTTACTGGCTGGTCCTTCTACATTCAGAACAAATTGTCCAGAATTTGGATTAGGAACGATGCTAGCAGTGAGTTTGGTTTCGAGTTCGTTGGTAGACGTAGTGGAAACGCTGATAGTATTGACAGTAGTTGTTTCTCCACATAAGTTACTTGCATCGAGAATCACTAGATATTCATTTTGACTATCATACTGGTGGATAGGATTTTCTTCAGAAGAAGTATTACCGTCTCCAAATTGCCAGAAATAATCAGTAGCAAATTCCACATTAGAGGTGAATTGTACTCTTCTGCCTCCAAGTTGTTCTGCAGACCAATTACCGAACGGAGTATCAAATACCTCTATCTCATCAGTGAATACAGCAGTGCCTAAGTTATTTGTAACCGAAAGAGTGATTGTTTTTGTACCTGGAGAAACATACTGTACTTCATGTGGCCCTTGGACAGTAGAAGTCGCAGGTATGGCAGAAAGACCAAAGTCCCATTCATACGTTAGTAACCCACCTCCAGAGAAATCTTCTATTACCAGTCCTTCCGAAGTACATAATTCATCATCTCCTTTAAGGAAGAAGGCATCAGGTGCACTTGTGACTATGGTACGTACATTAATGTTATCTAAGAATAAATCATTGCCATTGTCATTTACAGCTACAAATCTGAGTACGACATTATTCATGCCTGCATATGGAGATAAATCAACTTGCTCTACAGTCCAGTCTGATCTTTCGTGTACAAATCCTATAGGTCTGAGAGTTGTTCCTAGATCTGCTCCAAACTTGGAATAAATTGTATCCTGATAAGTATTACCACAATCCGTACTTACCTCGATCATAAGTCCGTCATTGCTCGACTGGTCATAGTAGTAGGCATGCTCAAATTCCAATATAGGTGTATCTGTGACTTCGGTGAGATCCAGCGGAACCATATTGAGATAATCTACTGCACCTTCTATAAAATAATTTTCAAATGGGATAATTACCACACCTTCATTAAAGCTTTGCTCTCTAGCAATAAAGGTCGGCACCCAAGTCACATCATTGTCATCGTTTTGAGTCACCCAAAAGTCTGGCAGATCTGGTTGGTCAAAATCCTCTTGATAAGGAATTGCCTCACCACTGTCCAAGTAGATAGGGCCTTGAATCATCATAGTATCATTCAGGAAGAATTCTTGTGTACTATTTGTTATCCAAGTTCTTAGCTGGAATTCACCATTAGAATTAAATACTACTGGATCTTCAAAGTTTAAAATTAAGGTGTCACCTGCGTTTATAGTGCCGGGAAAATCCTGAGTCACAACAGGACCGTCATCTAACTGATAGGAAGCAGAGATGTCTTGAAATACATTCATTCCACCATTTATTACTTCTAGTGAAATGACATTGCCACCAGGATTACAAGTTATAAAGCTTTCGTTTTCTGGATTTAAAACACTAGAAAGATCAAGGTCAAAATCTACCACACAATCTTCTAGTCCCGCACCTCTAGTAGGCCTAGCGATGCTTCTTTGTCCACTCACATCGTTTGCAAAATTTGCAGAGACAGCTACCCATTGCACCTCAAAAGGATTACCAGACGGTACAGTAGCACTTGCAATAGACGTAGTGGCAACAAGTTCCATGTATCGGTCCCCAAGGGTATACACATTGTAGCTTACAGCATCATCTACCGGCGCCCATTCGACCGTCATATCATCTACACAAACTTGGCTTACTCTAATGTTGGTAGGGACCTGCGTTACTGTAAAAGGTTCGCTGACTACTGATTGTGTTCCTCTTTCTATTCTTACATGTACAGAAGCAGAATTTATATTAGGCGTCCTGAAAGGCAAACTTTGTACGTCAGAAGGTACAGTACCTAAATCTTCCCAGCTCACACCACCATCAGTACTTAAAGAAACTGTCTGAGGCATTCCATTATCTATAGTCTCCCAATATATAATTTCATTGTCTGCTGAATATACCTTGTCACCTTCTGTGGGATACACGATTGTGATGTCATCAGTTCTGTATTCCCAGGTAACAAAATATTCGTGATCTTCAGAAGGTACAGTTGCACCTGTTATATTAAGTGTATAGTCTCCTGCTTCCGGATTTTCTATAAATACTTGCTCCATATTATTGATTGCGTCTGTGCCTCGGGTAGCAGGAAGGTTAAGCAAGTCAGGATTTGGTGTAGTCTCCAGTACCCATGGCAAGGTCGTTTCACCATCTGGCGACACCACTGAAGTGTTGAGGTCATTAACTAGGGCAGTCCTGCTATTGATGGATGCAGCAGGATCTCTCCAGTAGGTCATGATTCTAAGTTCTGAAGCATTTTCTGGTAAAGTGATGGTATGTTGTATTTCATCACCTTGCTGTATAATTCCTCCAAAGTGTCTGTCCTGTTCTATAACAAGAGCAGATCTAAAAGCATTTGCCATTCCCCAACCAAAAATATAATCGGGTCCTTTATTTCCATAGTCATCTGCTGTATTGAGAAGGATTGCTTTTAAAAGAGCAGCTTGTGCTGTTTCATTACTATTGTTTTGTCGATAAGCGTCGTGTAACATAGCCATTACACCAGCAATGTTAGGAGCTGCTGCAGAGGTTCCACCAAAAAACATATATTCATGATTATTGTCAGTGCTTATGTGTTCTACACCATTGGCGGAAAGGTCAGGCTTTATACGACCATCATAGGCAGGTCCTCGGCTACTGCTAGAGGCGATTTCCCCTCTATTTGTGGTATTGGCAACGGCAATGACATTTTTTCCTTGTTTATGTCCACCAGTAATATTACCCCATTCAGTTCCAGCTCCATAACCACAATTAAAACCATTACTATTTCCAGCAGAAAAGACGTGCATTAGTGTTGGGTTGTCATAGCCTTGCTCGTCTACGATTCTAGCTTCTGCTGAGTAACCAGCATTACAGCCATTGCTATAAGAAGAGTTGGTTACGAGGACATTCTCTTCTCCTCTGTGTAATTCAACTGTGTTGTCTAAGAAGCTTGCGTCATAATTTATAACATGTAAGTTGGCCCCTGTGGCCATACCTCTGTTCTTAGGATTTCGGTTTCCTGCACCGGCCATAATACCAGAAACACCATCTCCATGAGTTCTCGGGTCTGCTTCGTCATAATTCTGAAACAAGCGGCCTTGAAAATCTACATGTTCGAAAACGGCACCATCGTCTCTACAAAGTACTGATACACCATCTCCTGAATAAGATCTACC
>CAZKXO010000005.1:26139-32039 GCA_964556525.1 uncultured Saprospiraceae bacterium | reverse complement strand
CCTATACAGACATCTATGATAAAACCGTTTCTTATACTTATGACCTCAATGGTAATCTAACCGAAATCATATATCCTGACGGTTACTTAGTAGAGTACTCGTACGATGATAACAATCGATTAACTGAAACAAGCTTCAATTCTGGATCTCTGGCCATTGACTACGAATACTTAGATGATGGAAGATTGTCTGTCATAGATCTGCCGAATGGTGTCACCACACTTTACGGATATGATGATGCAGGTCGTATAGCATCTATGCTTACAACTAAAAGTAATGGAGATACGATTTGTTCGTATGTGTATACGTTAGATGCCTTAGGCAATCATACAAATGCAGACTCATATGAACCATACAGCCTGCCTCCTCCCTTAACTTCCTTACTTTACGACGGGACATATAATAATGAAAACGAAATAGAGTCTTATGGCGGTAGTGAATTCATGCACAACCCGAATGGAGAACAAGAAATGAAAAATGGTAGAACCATGAGTTTTGATGTAGCCGGCATGATCACTACGAATGGCAATCGTCATTATCAATACGATGCATTAAAGCTCTTACGAGAAGCTGATAGAGCTGGAGAAGTAAAGCGATATGCTTGGGATATTAGAGGTATAGGCAATATCATTACAGAATATGATACCACAGGTTCTGCCTTGTATTATTATGTATATGGTATAGGTCTGAATGCAAGAGTCAATGCGAGTAATACCGAGCAAGTGCATTATTATCATGCTGACTCTAGAGGAAGTGTAGTGGCAATGACAAATGCCACAGATTCTATTACTCATAAATATCAATACCTTCCTTACGGCATGATCACACAACAAGAGGAGGAAGATGCTAATCCATTTAAGTACGTCGGACAATGGGGAGTGATGCATGAAGGTGGTCATCATTATTACATGAGAGCAAGACAGTATGATGCAGAAGCTGGACGATTTTTGAGTGAAGATCCTGTTTGGAATACAAATTTATATCAGTATGCTGGGAGTAATCCGATTTTATTTATTGATCCTAGTGGTGAAACCTTCACGGCTGCACCTAATGGGATGTATCATGATGGTGTAGCGTTACAAATGATTTTTCAAGGTTATGGGTATAACCCTAAGAGTATAGATTTATCCAATTATAACAATACTGGATCTTTTACGGCATCAAATTCTTTACCCCAGAAAGTTGAAGAACCGACTTATTTAGATAATGAATTTGATGACAGTAGTAATTACGAATACAATGCAATGAGTTATAGAGAAATAACTGAAGATAGAATTTCAGAATATAGAACATTGGTAGATCGATTACAAGAAATAGAGATTCAAGAAAGTGCTCACCTATTTTTAGTACACGAAGCGAAGCATGATAACCATATAAGAGACTTAAAACATTGGCTTTCTGACCTAAAAGAAGTTAGATTTAAAAAGAACATCATTAAAACAAGGATGAAGAATTTGAGGAATAAATTAAACCGATAGTTATGATTGATATGAGGAAAAGACTAATTAATTGTTTGCTTCTTTGGCTTGTTTCTTTATCGTGTGCTTGTCAATCTTACACCTATGACGACTTCAATCGTCTTATCTCTGCTACTTATAGTAATGGAAGCTCTATCAATTACCAATACGATATTCAGGATAACAGAACACAATATGTTGTCATGGGAAACTGTATCCTATTGTCATCAATGTCTAACGCCAGGGCTACAGGATTCGAAATCGGACTGAGTTCTTGGGTGCAAAGTACTACAGATGGTAGTAATTGGACCTTGTATGAAGGTGCCACTTCCACAAATGGAACAGGACCCAATGGTGCATCTGAGAATAAGCAATACCTATATACTGAGTCTTCTAATGGTAATACAAACAAAACCTTTGTTTTAGAATCGCCTTGCTTTGATCTAAATGGCTTAGCTGCTGCTAACTTTTCTTTGGATTACCATATGTATGGGAATGACATTGGAAGCCTATCTGTAAATATATCAAATGATGGAGGCGCCACTTATGTGCCACTATCGCCTAATATAACTGGAAACCAAGGCAACCAATGGGCCACCTTAGGACTTAATCTCGACAACTATTTAACAGATCAAGTGACTGTAAGAATTACAGGAATGACAGGCTCAGGAGAAGCTAGTGATATTGCTATTGACAACCTAGGGCTGAACGGTGTAATCTGTCCTGACCATGTTACAGTAACAGCAATAACACAGGATATCTACGAATCTCAAAGTACAATTTCAACTTTAGGTAATGTGATTATTAATCCTAATGAGAATATAGAATTTAGATCTTGTATAATTTATCTCAATCCTGAATTTGAAGTAAAGCAAGGGGCGGTATTTACAGTAACAATAGACCCATGTTCAAATTAGTTTTAGATATTGCCTATTGCAATTTTGAAAACTTTGTTTCGACCTAAGTATACATATTTATGACTTTCTCCACAAGTCATTCAATGCCATTCCAGATTGAGGCTTAATGATTTTACTTCTCTTTACCCACTGCATCATATCCCTAATGCGTCCTATAACATAATACGGCACATTCACTATCGGTTTCTTCATTTCGATTCTCGTCTTAAACCGTTGTTTCGGTTAGTCGCAGTTTCTAGATACCTACCTCCATACCGAAATCCCCCATAGTCTGATTCTAGATCATTCCCAGCCCACACTTTTCTTGCCATAGGACAACTTTATAATAGCTTCTGTGCCATATCTTTACGTCATATTTTTAATCCACAGACAAAAAAGATTAAGAAATGATACAAACAGATACAAAAGTAAACTACAAAGTAAAAGACATCAGCTTGGCAGATTGGGGGAGAAAAGAGATTACCCTAGCAGAAGCAGAGATGCCAGGACTTATGAGTCTTAGAAAAGAATTTGCGGGTAAGAAGCCTTTAGCAGGTGCAAATATCGCAGGTTGTCTACATATGACAATCCAAACAGCCGTACTAATAGAAACCTTGATCGATCTAGGTGCAGATGTTACCTGGAGTTCATGTAATATTTTCTCTACACAAGATCATGCAGCTGCAGCAATCGCAGCAGCGGGTATTCCTGTCTTTGCATGGAAGGGGATGAATGAAGAAGAATTTGAATGGTGTATAGAGCAGACACTAACCTCATTCAAAGATGGAAAGCCACTAAATATGATATTGGATGATGGTGGTGATCTGACCAATATGGTACTGGATCAATTTCCAGAACTAGTTGCTAATATAAAAGGCCTTTCTGAAGAGACAACAACAGGCGTACATAGGTTACATGAGAGAGAAAAGGCTGGTACTTTACCTATGCCAGCTATCAATATCAATGACTCAGTAACGAAGTCTAAGTTTGATAACAAGTATGGTTGTAAGGAATCTTGTGTAGATGCAATCAGAAGAGCGACGGATGTAATGATGGCAGGAAAAGTTGCAGTAGTAGCTGGCTACGGAGATGTAGGTAAAGGATCTGTTGCTTCTCTATCTAGTGCAGGTGTAAGAGTTATCGTCACTGAGATAGATCCTATCTGTGCGCTACAAGCTGCAATGGACGGATACGAAGTAAAGAAAATGTCAGATGCTATCAAAGAAGCAGATATTGTAGTAACAGCGACTGGCAACTATAACATCGTAGATGCAGAGCACTTCAAGTCTCTAAAAGACAAAGCGATCGTATGTAACATCGGTCACTTCGATAATGAGATCAACATGGCATGGCTAAACGAAAACCATGGTGATAGCAAAGTAGAGATCAAGCCACAAGTAGACATGTACACTATAGACGGCAAAGACCTTATCGTACTTGCAGAAGGCCGACTAGTAAATCTAGGTTGTGCAACAGGTCACCCGTCATTTGTAATGTCTAACTCATTTACTAATCAGGTTTTGGCTCAGCTAGAGATCTGGAACAATGGTGACAAGTATGAGAACAAAGTCTACATGCTACCTAAGCACCTCGATGAGAAAGTTGCTAGATTGCACTTGGCAAAAATAGGTGTAGAGCTGGAAGAACTGACGCCTGACCAAGCTAAGTACATCGGCGTGAAGCAAGAAGGGCCTTACAAGCCAGAGTACTACAGATACTAGATTAAGTTATATACTCGAATAATATTAGAAAGCCTTCGCGAGAGCGAGGGCTTTTTTAGTTTTTAGATCTCATTTTATCTAAAGTAAAGCAGCGCTTTATAAGGCATTAGTATCATTATATCAAACATTAGTATAATGCGAGCAGTTCTATTAGTTGTTCTTTTGGTTTCCTTTTCAGATGAGATACATGCCCAGTATTACGACTTCCCTTTTGTAGGCTGGAAGCAAACAACTCAGCTCAGCCAAGGAGATTATACAGGTAATTTTGACAAATCCATAATCCAGTCAGAAATTATAAAAGATACCCTTATCAATGGAAGAAACTACTTCAAACAAGTAAATCCCTTCGGCTCACAATTTTTAAGGAGTGAAGAAGGCAAGCTATTTCGATTGGCTTCAGACTTAGTTGCTGAGGAATTGCTAATGGACTTTAGCCTTTCTGTCGGAGATGATATTAAAGTGGAAAGAGTATTTGTGCCTGGAGGAACAAGAACAATTACACTTTTTGTTTTAGGCAAGCAAAAGATTTTAGGACCAGGAAAGGACTCCATCTTCAGAATAACCTTGACAGAAGATTTAAATTCTCCTTTTGGCGGGGAGACTTGGATAGAAGGTGTTGGTAACTCGATTGGCGGATTAAATTTTGGAAGTCCGATAAATGAAATGAGCTCAGCATTTCAACTCTGCACCTTAAATGAAAACAATCAGACCATCTATAGCTCAGAATTTTTTGACTGTGGCTGTGATGACTTATACGGTGTAGATAACGATAGGGATGGATTTAGAAACCATGCTGGTGGAGTAAGGAAGGATATAATTATTACAGCGAACACCTCTGGTGAAAACCTTGAGTTAAATGTATGTGATACCTTAGTAATTGCAAATTTGATGGATCTTCCTGTAGAGGTGTTGGTTGATGGTGAAGTAAGATCTCCAGATTTTGTTTCATCTGGAAACGTGGATTCTTTGTATTATTCTAATCTGGTCTCATCAGAACCAATTTTAATTTATGCTATAGACATAACAGAACTTGCATACACTATCCAACCAAGCGATTGCTTTTTCTCTACAACTTGTTCAGTTGATGACTGCGATGACAATGATGCAACTATCAATGCTGGTCAGGAAGAACTTCCTTACAACGGCATCGACGATGATTGTGATCCTTCAACCTTAGATGACGATCTGGACCAAGATGGTTTTATACTTGCTGATGATTGCAATGACAATGATGCAACTATCAATTCTGGTCAGATGGAAATTCCATATAACGGCATAGATGATGATTGCAACCCTTCTACTTTAGATGATGACCTGGACCAAGACGGCTTTGCACTAACCGATGATTGCGATGATAATAATTCCAATATCAATCCTTCTCAAAATGAAGTGCCCTATAATGGTATAGACGATGATTGTAATCCTGCCACCTTGGATGATGACCTTGACCAAGATGGGTTCCTAGTCACTGAAGATTGTGATGATAATAATTCCGACATCAGACCTGATGCACAAGAGATATGTAACAAGATAGATGACAACTGCAACGGACAGACTGATGAGGGATTAGAACTTGCCACTTATTTCTTTGACAATGATGGAGACGGATTCGGAGATCCTAATACATTTGTTACTGATTGTATGCAACCGTCTGGCTACGTGCTTCCTAGTACAGACTGTGATGATACAAATCCCAATATTGCTCCTGACCAAAATGAAATCCCTTACAATGACTTGGATGATGATTGCAATTCTGTTACTCTAGACGATGACTTGGACCAAGATGGCTTTGTACTTGCCGATGATTGCGACGACAATAATTCCAG
>CAZKXO010000005.1:0-26039 GCA_964556525.1 uncultured Saprospiraceae bacterium | reverse complement strand
CAAGATGGCTTTGTACTTGCCGATGATTGCGACGACAATAATTCCAGTATCAATCCAGGTGCAGAAGAAATTCCAAACAATGACATCGACGAAAATTGTGACGGCATGGACTTAATATCAGCAACGCATGAATTATCAAATGCAACAGTAAATATATTTCCTAATCCTGCAGCGAATTTTATCCGTATAGATCTTGTAGGCCAATTGGATTATCAATGCGCCTTGTATAATATGGAAGGGAAGCTCATTAAAGCTGAGACTAATAATCAAGTGTTACAAATAAGTGAGATAGCTTCTGGTAGTTATTTGTTAGAAATAAAGGATCTGAAGTCTAGTAGTAGAATTATAGAAAGACTTGTGATTATAAGATAGACTTAGAATGATTTTGCCATTAAGTAAAAGGTCTTTGCAGTTTGTAGAGGCCTTTTTTGACTTCTAGTTCAAAATCAAAAAGTATACTCTAATCAAAGAAAAGTTTATAGTGTAGATATGCTGTAGTAATAAACAAAATTTCTTTCAAGCATTTATTGGCTACAATGATTTATCTTTACTTAATCATTTTGTAACACATAGTTTAATCCATTATGAAATATTACTTCCTGTTATCATTATTGTTTTTTGGTCTTCCTTCATCTGCCCAATTTGATATAGATTGGCAAGTTTTAGATCCGCTGTTACATGAATCCATAACCATCAAGTACGTATCTGAGGATGATGTCATGATCGGTCTCTTGTTGTATCCATCTAAATTGATGATTTCTGAAGACCTTGGTGAGAGTTGGCAGGAATTGTATACGCATGATAATTTCACAGAATTGAATAATCGTTTGTTTGTGAAACAAAATCCTGCAGGTGATTACTATTTCAATGACAATGAACAAATTTTTCAAATTAATTCATCTGGAGAAGCAGAGGAGTTTGTGTCTTTTGATGAACGCATATGGGGCTTTGATTTTCTGCCAAATGGAAATCTAGTGGTGGCAATGGACAGAGAAATGTACCTCTTTGACTCTGGCGGCATGCAATTACAAAAGGTAGAGCTGACAACAATTTTTCGAGAACTCCTAATAGGAGAGGGGGACCAACATTATGTCGGAAGATTTGAAGGTGGAACTAATGTGGTGTTGCCATTTCGCTCAGATTTTTCTGATTTGGCCAGCAATGACCACATAATAGCACCGATTAACTCTGGTTATGTATTTAGTTCAGGAAGGTTGTACTCCAACTTTGGTTACTTGGATGAAAATAATAGATGGGTTAATTATCAGGGTAACCTGAATGGGACTATAACAATACTCAAGAACGATGATATTCATCTGATAGTTAGCGATAGGATATATGTATCCTCGGATAGAGGTGAGACTTTCGAGTTGGAATCGAGTTCCATTGGCTTTACAAGAAACTATGCAGAGTCCTCTGTGTTAGGGAATGGAGTTCTTCTATATAACACAACTCCTAATGTATGCCAAGAGGAACAACATAGGTATTCTGCTGATGGTTTTGAAGACTGGACAATGCTTGATTTTGAAATTGGCGAATCTATCGCATTTTCGGTTGAGGCCTCTAGCCGTGATGCCGTATATGCAGGGGGTTGTAGTTACGTTTCTCATTTTAGTTTGTCTGAAGGTGAACCTTGGTCCACTTTTGATCCTGAGAATGTCTCTTGCGAAGAAATCAGAAGTTTAGTAAGTACACCTACTGGGAATCTTGTAACCTCTGCGAGATGTTATTCGGATAATGGTGGACTAGATTGGACATCTAATAATAGCGACGAATTTTTTAATGTTTTTTATAAGAACGGAAGATCTTTTGTTGTCAATTGGGATCAAGTTTTCCTTAGCGAAGATGATGGAGTTACCTGGTCTACTTATACTTTAGATTTTTCAGCTCTTCCATTTGGGGAGTGGATGGCAGTAGACGTATCAGAGGATGGTCTTTTGTACTTTAGTAACTATGAGAATGTCGTTGTTGCTTATAATCTTGCTGGTGAGGTAGAAACGGCTATCGAACTTGAAGGGTACTTTTATTCAGATCTAGCTACTTCTTCTACAGGTAGAGAACTTTATATATTACAACAAAAAACTGATGAACATTTACTGACTTCATCCATTGATGGAGGTATTAGTTTTGATACAATTGATGTGTCTACCATTATTAGTCCTGGATACGGTGGGAATGTTAGAACAGATCATTTAGGCAATGTATATTTAAATGGTAGGGATAGACTTTTTATAAGTCAAGACAAAGGAATTACTTGGAGTAATATATCTCCAGGTGGAACTGTAGCGAGCATTACCGATTTTGATGTAAGTTGGGACAACTATATCTACTTGGCTACCTTAGGCCAAGGTGTAATACGTTCAGCAGAGCCACTGGCTATTACTACTGAGCTTACTGTTTTTGTCTACAATGACTCAGATAATAATTGTGAGTTGGGCCAAGCAGAAGATGGTATGCAAGGAATGATAGTGTCCATAGGAGATTCTAGATATGTCACTAATGCTAAAGGTGAAATAAATATTCCTTTGCAGAATGGAAACTATGAGCTTGCTCTAGCCAGCAGGTCTGATCTTTATAGTTCTTGCTTAGGAGCTCAAGATTTTATTATCGATGATACCCAAGGTAACTTGCGGATAGAGTTGCCTGTATATATTATGGAAGAATGTGCCGATTTGGAAATTAGTAGCACTACACCTTTTTTACGAAGATGCTTTGAGAATTTTACAATTTTTACAATTAGAAATGAAGGGTCTACTGAAGCTACAAATGTAGAGTTGGAAGTAATCCTTGATCCATTTTATGACTTTTTAGATAGTGATGCAACTGTAAGTTCTATTCAGGATAGTGTACTCATATTGGAAGTAGGAAATATAGAAGCTAGGGGACAACATATAATCAGGATATGGTATGACCTTAGTTGTGAAGCAGAACTTGGAAAAGTTCATTATATGAATGCTTCTGTTACCCATGCTGATCTTTGCCCTCAGACTTTAGGAGAAGGCCATGACTTAGAATGTAGAGAAAACATTGGTTCCTTCGATCCTAATGACAAACAGGTATATATAGAAGGTATATTAGGTTCTGAGATTGTCGGAGAAGATAGCGAAATAGAATACTTGATTAGATTTCAGAACACAGGTACAGACACAGCTTTCACAGTAAGAATCGAAGATGCATTAAGCCAAGATTTTGACATTTCTACTGTTGTGCCAATTGCTGCCTCTCATAACTATACTTGGAAACTAGAGGATGAAAAACTTACCGTCTTATTTGAAAATATACTTCTGGTAGATAGTCTCACTAACGAACAGGATTCTCACGGCTTTGTAAGATTAAGGGCAGAGCTAATGGATACTCGACCAGAGCCAGGTGCTATAATTGATAATACGGCAGAAATCTTTTTTGATTTTAATGAACCGATTAGGACTAATACTATAGAGAGTTACTACTTATGTAAGGGAGCTAGAGAGAATGTAGAATTAACAATATGTTCCGGTGAGGTCGTCGATATCGCTGGAACAGTATTGTCAGAAACGGGAGAGTATGTCATAGACTTAAAGACTGGTCTGGGCTGTGATTCTGTTTTGGTTATAAGTCTGACTGTGCTGGATGATTTTGATGTTAGTTGTATGCAATCCTCTACTGATGAACTTACTGATACTACGGTAGATATATATCCTAATCCGTCTACTGGGATGGTTACAGTATATCAGTTAGGAGAAAGTCTTTATACAAGTTATCGCCTGTGTGATAATCTAGGTGCAATGGTCAGAAAAGGAGTTTTGTCGAGCAGCACAGAAATCTTAAATCTGAATAACTTAACAGATGGATTGTACTTCATTGAGTTAATGGGGAAAGATGGAAAGAAAACTGTGGATAAAATAGTTGTCACTAGATAAGCGAAAATAGTAGAGCCTTCATGTAATGTGAAGGTTTTTTCTTATATTACGTATACTTATCTATCCTTTTTTCTTCAGGTTTTCAATTTTTACAATCATTATGCATAGAATAATATTTCTAGTGCTGGTTCTTTGCTATGGTTCCAGTTCAGCACAAGTAGAATGGGTAGAGTATCCTGGTCACCCTCTAGACCCGATAGGATTTATACATAAGACTAGTGATCAAAAATTCATAGGTTGGTCTAATGGGAATCAGTCACTTTATATTTCTAATGGCCTTGGCGAAGAGTGGGAGCACTTTGCACAGTTGATAGATTATACGTCTATTTTTGCTCCAGTTATTTATGAAGACAGAGAAGGAAGAATTCATCTTTTTTATAATCAAACATTTTACCGACTCCATATAGAGTCTAAATCTGTTACGCCAATTTCTAGAACTGACGGATCTTTTAACCCTGTTGGATTTCTTTTTTCGACAGATGGAAGTACCATAGCTTATGATTCTTATAGGATTGCCCACTTTAAAGGAGGAAATGCCTCTTATGTTCAAATTAATGATCAAGATTGGTTTTCTTCTCCCTTGGTTCAGGGTAAGAATGATGATTTTTATATCACAACTAGAAATCGATTGTTAATTTTTGATTCGCATTTAAATGAGCAAATCGGAGATTTCATAACTCCATTTATTATCGATGAATTACTCTTCGATTCTTTAGGAAGGTTATATACAGAAGAAGGGTATACTGATGATTTTGTCAAGTGGCATAAATATCCTAATAACATTAGAGGGAAGCCAATTATTACAAATGATGGAAAACTTCATTTACTAGATAGAAAGGTTGTGTATACATCTAGCAATAGAGGCAATGACTTTAGTGAATGCTTAGTTGATTTAGAAGGGCATCCAAATAGGGCATTCCCTTATAATGAAGAAGGGTTGATCTATTATAATGACTTAGGTTTTGGAGGGGCATATCATTCTCATAATTCTTGTACTGATTGGCTAATTATAGATGGCTATTCTGACACCTACAGTTCAGGATTATTAGAAGCTGTTTCCAAAGATGAAATATTTCTCCTTAAGTCATTTCCATATGATTCTTACTTGTGGAACTCTTCAATGTGGTTAGATAATGGTGAACAAGATTGCATTAGATCTTCTGCTTTTTTGGAAAGTAATAGAAGTGGAATTTATTTTATGGGCGATCAATGCAAAAGTACGGACAAAGGAAAATCTTGGAGCATGATGGATATAAATAACACTGAGAATATAGTACAAAACAACAGTGGAATTTATACCGTAGATAGAGAGACCATCTTCAAATCTGTAGATGAAGGATATTCTTGGACAAAAACGGAAGCCGATCTAGATTCATGGCTACAAAAATTTACTGTTTCAATAGGTGAAAAAGTTTATTATTATTCTAGGTTCAATGACAAAATGGTTTACATTTTAAATTCGAATGGATTGTTAGAAGACTCCATTTCAGTGTTGAATCAGCCTTTGAAGTTTGTCAATCTTCAAGCAGCTTATGATAATGAAAAGGTGTTTTTTGTTGAGCTAAACAACTTTTGGAATAGTGTCATTACTGTATACAATGAAAACACGAATTCCAAAACTTCTCATCTGTTGCCATTTGATCTAGCAGGCGACGAGCTTGAGTTCAAAATAGACCATCTTAACAATCTCTATTTCTATAATGATGAAATTATTTGGATGAGTATAGATGAAGGCGTTTCTTGGTTAGATATAACCCCCACTAATTCAGGCTTAATAAGAATTATAGACCTTGATGTTTCTTGGGACAATTACCTTTTTGTTTCTACCATTGGTACACCTGTACTTAGAAGTATGGAGCCATTAGTAGTAGTGGTCACAACACAAAAAGTTGAAGATCCAGATATATTGGTTTATCCTAATCCAGCTGAGCATATTTTAAACATCGATATTCCAGCTTATTTAAAAGTATATTCAGTATCTGTTTTTGATATGAATGGCACTCAGGTTTATAGTCAATCAGAGATGCAACATGAAAACCAAATCAACATAGAGAATCTTAATGAAGGACTACACCTTTTAGAAGTGTTACTAAAATCAGGACACAGTTATAGGAAGAAAGTTGCAGTTGTACACTGACAATAAAAACTTATTATTCGAGTCTAGAAGATAGTTTAACAACCAATATGTTGAGGCTTTACGAAAAATATCTATTTTTAGTACAAATCTGAGGTAATGAAAACTATAACTTCCATTTTAATTGGCTTTTGCCTAGTCTCCACGCTATATGGTCAATGTGATAATGTTGTGCTAGATTGTTCTAATAATGACGATGTAGTAGTCATCAATCCTTATACATCTCCTGCTAGTTTTACTATAATGGCTTGGTTTAAGAGCTTTTCTACTCCTAATGGAAATAATGAGGATAGGATATTTTCATTTTCCACTCCCAGATTGGAGATAGGATTAGGCAAAGGTGCAAATGAAGGCTTGTTGTGGGTATTTGATTCCAGTGGAGGTGGAACCATGAGTTGGGGTTCTAATCTTCACGATGATACTTGGCACCACGTTGCACTTACGAGATCAGGATCTAATAGAAATATTTATTTAGATGGCCAGTTTGTAGCTTCGTGGACCGGTAGTGCTTCGGTTCTATATGGCACATGGGCTAGGGTAGGACGCTGGCATGGTGGTGGTACTGCTGAAGATTGGTTTGGCCAGCTAGATGATATCAGAGTATATGATAGAGCACTGACTCTGACGGAAATTCTTGATGTAAAAGATTGTGCGCAAACAGGAAACGAACCTAACCTTAATGTGTTACTAGATTTTGAAGATGGCACACCTGCAGGTAATAATACAGGGCAGGTTTTGACAATGGATGCTAGTGGAAATGGAAATAATGGGACCCTGCATAATTTTAATCTTATAGGAACCACTTCTAATTTTGTTTGTGCAAGTGCACCGTTCTTGTCTCCAAGCTGCGGAATGTGTTCAGACCCAATAGCAAATTGCACTTCTGACTTTTCTGTAGATATAGGAAGTGATGGTACTTATGATATATTATTGAGTGATATCGATTCAGGGTCTATGGCTGACTGTGGTATAGATGATATCAGCATAGCTCCTACTGTTGTAACTTGCGCAGATGGTGTAGTTAATCCTGTCACTTTAGTCGTAACAGATATAAATGGTATGACAGCAAGCTGTACGACTGTTGTTTCTGTAGATGATCCCCAAGAGCTATGTTGCACAGCTAATCTCGTCGTAAACACAAATAATTCTGATGTTCAGGACGGCGAGTATGTTGCACGAAATACAATAACCAGTAATGATCTTGTGCCAGCTACAGGTAACGTTGTATTCAATGCAGGTACAGCTACTTGTTTAGATCCAGGTTTTGAAGTGGCATTGACAGCAGAATTTTGTGCCATTGCAGAAGGATGCTGTAATATCACAAATGGACTAAAAATCATAGAATCACTGGGACTAAGTGGAACGGGCATCATTGATATAGCTCAGGCTGGCATAAGCTTGACAGATTGTAATGCAGGAATATATTCCTTGTCCTTTAGTGATACGAATCCTAATATGGACAGTATGGTCGTCGATTGTAATAAGTTAGGTATATCTAATTACACAGTATACTTGTGGATAGGTAACGTTGTTGTAGAAGATTTTTCAAATCTATTGCAAGTGCTAGATCCTTTTGGTATTTGTATATAACGGAGTTAGAGTGCAGACTTTATACAGTTTCTCACTTTACAACTAACTTTTTTGCGACCTGATGATCTCCCAGACGTAATCTTAAAATATACATTCCCGGATTAAAGTCAGTGCCATCTATAGATATTGCATTCTCTGCAGTGCTGTAGGTGCTAACCAAAGATCCACTAGCTGTGAGTAACTCTATAAGGGCATTTTCGTTTTTATCGTTTGCAAAGGAAATCTGGAATAATTCGGAACTTGGATTAGGGTAAAGGCTTAGGTTTATTGCTCTTTGTAGATCTAATGAAGATGTGACACCTTTGAAAGGGTCAGACCATTTTTCTTCTGTTAGGAAGGTGTGGTTGGTAAAGGTTTTTATAAAGTCTACTAGTGCTTGTTTCTCAGTTGGGTTTAATTGAAATCCTTCTGGAGGCAAAAACCAGTTGTCTGGACTCGTTACTAAAGTATCTGAGTAATGTTCTACAACATCTTCAAGTGTTTCGAATTTACCATCATGCATAATTTAAATGCATGGATAAAAGTAGGTTCCTATACACCAGCCCCAATGTCGTTAGGGTCTTCTGGCAAACCATTTCTGTTAATGGAATTATCAATGTAGTAACTTCTTCCTTGTGAATGACAGCTAGTGCAATTTCTTTTAAATAATTCAAGTCCTAATAATTCTGAGGAATTAAAGTTTTCAAAATTTCTAGAAGCACCTTGGTCATGTTTAGAATTAAAGGAAACCATGGAAAACATAAAGTGAATAAGTGATTCCTTTATCTTTTCTTCAGTTGCAAGAGGATGGCCATATACTGCTTGAAAAAGATGAGGATAATAAGTCGTGTTGTAGAGTTTGTCAACTAGTTCGTCTATGTTTAGTCTTATTTCGTTAGGGTCATTCAGAGGCAGTGCTAGCATTTCTTCTATCGTCCGATGCTCCATATCCCAACTGTAAAAAATTTCGTTATTCCATGCCATGCCATTTAAATGCAAGGAATTTCTGTTAGTAAGGCCTGAGACATCGTTACTCATTGCCTTTCCATCAGCGAAAGAAAATTCTTGCTTATGACAACTTGCACAAGAAATCATTTCAGATAAAGATAGCTTGATGTCATAGAATAAGACTCTGCCTAAGGCTGCTTTTTCATCATCTATTTCCAAAATGTCTTCGTCATTAAAAGGATTGCGTCTTCCTTCATAACCTATATCAATTCTGTCATTATATATGTGACTCGGGATCGGTCCAATACTATAATCTAATACCCTACAAATCATTGATGTAGCTTATAGTAAGCATGAAACACCTTGACTATCTTCACCTGCTGAAAATAGCAGATCACTATAATGCTAGTATTACTTTTTGCATTAGAAGCTCCTTTTAAAAAGCAGACTTACATTTATGCTCGGTCGCTATTAGTGCATTACTAGACTTAAGTCTGGAAAAGACAGGTGTAAAAAGCAGGTTTTTCTTACCTGCTATCGTATTGGCTTCAGCAAGTTTTGAAACAGCTTGCTGTTCTTGTTTTAGACGATAATAGAGGATTGCTTGGATTTCTATAAACGGCGGCAACGAATTATAGTAAGTGTTTTTATCTATAGCTTGTAAGATAAGAAGAAGGTCCCTGTTGCATTTTAGATTTATACTTAAGCTCAAGACTTGGTTGTATAGATCTTCTATTAGATCATCACTGATTTGGTATTCTAGAAGCTTAATGGTGTGGTTATTTCTAAGGTTTAAAAACTCATATTCATTTGAAACAACATTGTTATAAGTAATGAAAATTTCCCTATGGTATAAAGAGTCTTCATACTCATTATCCTCTTCTAAGAATTTGGTCATTTTCTTCGCTATCTGTTTAGGCCTTTTTTTTAATGAATTGTAGCCATTAGAATATATAGGTCCAGTTAGGTCTGCACTAAGTATGTTATAGTATGGCATTTTCATAAACTCTATGCCGTACTCTTCTTTTAGAAGTTGCGCATTTTTCAGAAACCACTTTCTAGGTGTATCAATATAGCTCAGCTTCTCTGATACTATCTTCACATAGAAAGTGTCCAAGTTAGTTTCTGCATAGAAATAATCTTCAAAGATGCCGAGAGGGTCTCTGTCTTCTTGAAAACAATAGGCCGGATCATCGTAGAGAATTCTTGCCAGTTCGCGATGTGCATGTATATCTTCTTTGTACGCGGTCAAATGTGTAGGTATTGCATAATGAAATGCTTCTTCTTGAGATTCGGGAAGTAGCGCATCATATAATCTTTCCAGATAACTGGATCTACTATGGTAACCAATGAACTTTCCTAGGAGCTGTCCCGAATCACTTACAATGGCGGTAGTGGGATAACCTTTTACAGAGAATGTTTCTTCAAGTCCTATATTGTGCTTACGTATGTCATAGCTAAAAACATGAAAATACTCGTCTAGTTCTTTACGAATTGTTGGGTTTTCTAAGATTTCTTCATGTAGTTGCTTGCAGGGTAGACAATTTTCTATCATGAAATCGATCAATATAGGCTTGCCTGAATTTTTTGATAACTTTTGGGCGCTGGCCCAGCTGTACGCTGTTTGCCCAGAAGCAGTACATAGCAAGGTCACATTTGCTAGTAACATAGATATAAGAGAAGCCATTTTTCGAAAAAAGAAGTTGTAGGCCATACTTGTTCTTATTACTGATTAAGATATACAATATAGACAATGTGACAAAGATTTTAACGACATACTAGAAAACTAGCTGTTAAATGAATGTAAAATATTAAGAACATATTTTGTTTTTCTTTAATATGTTCTTATGTTTGTGGAGTGATATACCCAAAGTGTATCCCCAACCTACCTTTAATAGAGCCTAAATAGATCATTTATTTAGGAGTTAACGAAACACCATCATTCCAATATGGTCTTCAGTGTGCTAGCTGATTATCATGTGCTAATTGGAATAAATTATTACTCTGGATCTTAATCCAGCTCCCACCTAAGTGACTATTTCAAGTTAGATTTTTTTTATGAAAACCTCTACGGAGGGGTACTTGACTGCGGTTTGAAGTCCACGGTTATGTACTGATATTTTGCTAACAAATAAGAAAACTATCATGAAGTATTCTACCATCCTACGGATAGGTATGTACACCTTAGTATTGCTACTAAGTACGAATACATTACTTATTTCCCAGTGCGACACCGGATGTGATGTCCTTTGTGTCAATCAGCTTAACCTATCACTCAATGAGTCCTGTGAAGCAACAATAACCCCAGACATGGGCGGTATAGGTATAGCAGCTGGTGATCCCTGCTATTCTGTTATTGTCAAAGACGAGCATGGCAGAGCTATCGCAGACAATTTAGTCACCATTGATTTCCTTAACCAGAATCTTACCTATGAGGTTACAGAATTAGAATGTGGCAACCTTTGTTGGGGTAACATTCAGGTCGAGTATAAACTGGCGCCTCAGATAGATTGTCCACCAGATCTGACCATTGCATGTAATGCGTTGGATTTTATGGATTTGCCATCTGCTACCGGTGGTTGTGCAGCCTTTACTGTTCAGTTATATAGCGAAGAGAAAGTACACCTCGATTGTGATCCCTTGTTTCAAACTTATGTAGACAGAACCTACAGAGTAGATGACACCTTTGGTAATTTTAGTACTTGTTCGCATAGAGTATTTCTGGAGAGAGTTCCATTGGATGATATAATATTCCCTGGCCCTGCAGTCATATCTTGTAGTGATACTAATTTTCAGTTCAATGAAGATGGTAACCCTATACCTTGGTATTTCCAATCTCCGACTGGATCAGGTACAGCCATGGGTATACCATTACTTTGCGGGATAGATTTTCCTACAGGCTTTACTTGTTCTACTATGACAGGATCTGGTACCGCTGCTGTTCCATTGATACCAAGTGGAGGCGCAGTAGTTATAATAGAGACTGACGATCCAGATAACCCAGACATACAATTTATTCCAGATTCTAATGCTGACCTATTGTGTAATGCAGTGCTACTATTTAATGATGTAACCATTCCATCTCCTAATAGTTGTAGCAGAAAGATTGCTAGAACTTGGGAAGTGTTCGAATGGTGGTGTAATCAGGAAATTCCAATAACGAGCTTACAATTAATAGAAATAGTAGATGACAGACCACCTGTGTTTGATTGTCCTGCTCCACAAATAGTGACGACCACAGATGATTGTGCAGCTAGTGTTTACTTGCCTGGAGTAACAGCTACGGATGAATGTGGAGTAGATGTGAGTATTCGAATCCTGATTGGTAATACCGCTATCAATACCAATGGAGGATTTGCATCGCTAGATTCAGGCCCTAATGTAGTTACTTACACCGCTTCTGATAATTGTGGTAATAGTAGCTCTTGTCAGACAGTTTTTACAGTACAAGATCTTACAGAGCCTGTAGCTATATGTAATCGAAATAAAGTGGTCTCATTATCTGGGGGCTTTGCTTCCAGAGTGCCTGCAGAGGTGTTTGATAATGGCAGTTTTGATGATTGTAGTCTAGATAGAATAGAAGTAAGAAGAATGGATAATGTTTGTACGCCTATAGATACTGTCTTTTCTAATTACGTGGAGTTCTGTTGTGAAGACGCAAATAAGAGTGACCTAATGGTGGCATTCAGAGTAAGTGATAAAAGCGGAAATACTTCACTTTGTATGGTAGCTGTAGAAGTGCAAGACAAATCTATTCCTAACATGACTTGCCCAGATGATATTACCATAGACTGTACTGAAACATATGATATAAATAATCTAGGACAGTCTTTCGGTACGCCTATCTTAGATAGTAATTGTGCATCCACTCAGATACCTAAAGTAGATGTCAATTCTAATGTGACACAATGTGGAGTCGGAAATATTACTAGGACTTTCACTCTGAATGATGGGTCTGGTGTACCAATTCGTACGTGTAAGCAAGCAATTACAATTACTAATAACGACCCATTCACTTTCAGTCAGATAAACTTCCCTCAGGATATAGAGCTAACAGATGTATGTAATTTAGATGGCACACATCCAGACTTATTGCCGGATCTGCATGGCTACCCGACTTTCGATGTTTTGTCTGGACAATGTGCACTGTTGGGATTTGACTTTACTGACAAGGTGTTTTCGCCAGATGCACTTGGCGGAGGACAAAGTGGAGAATGTGTTGTGATAGAAAGATCATGGACGGTTGTAGATTGGTGTAGTACTGGCAATGGAATCTCTGGTAGATATACTAGTCCAAGACCACAGATAATTAAAATTGTGAATACGGTTGCACCCCAACTTGATGATGGTTCTGCAATTATTGTAGAATCACAGAATGGAAATTGTAATAGTGGAGAAATCTTGATTGTCAGGTCTGCAATAGATGATTGTGCCAATAATTTAGACTTTACTTATTCGCTTAAGACTTTCCCTGAAGGAAATATTGTACAGATGGGAACTACTAATAGAATCGAAGGCAGATTTAATGCAGGTGAATACACCATCGATTGGTCAGTTTCTGATGGCTGTGGCAACCGAGATACCGATGTCCAGCGCCTAAGTATAGTTTCTTCTAAAGCACCTACACCTCTATGTCATAATGGTCTAAGTGCTAGTCTGATAGGATGGGATACAGATGGAGATGGTGTCGTAGATACTGAACAAGTAGAATTGTGGGCGACGGATTTTGATGCAGGAAGTTATCCTGGATGTAACAATGATATAGCCTTGAGTTTCTCAAGAGATACTACTGATAAAGTAAGACTTTTTAGTTGTAATGATCTAGGAAGACAAGATATACAATTGTGGGCTACAGATGTAGTCAGTGGTGCTCAAGATTTCTGTCTTGGATTTATAGATATTCAGGATAATGGCAATTGTGGAGGCGGAATGAGAGCTACATTGGTAGGTGCAGTAAGGACCGAAAATGAACAATTTGTAACCGGTGTGGAAGTAGCCTTAAGAGGTACATCTGAAATGCAAATAACTGATCTCACTGGAGATTATGCCTTTGAAAATATGCCTATCGGTGGCAGTTATGTAGTAGAACCAAGACTGGATGAGTATTATCTCAATGGTGTAAGTACTATAGATTTAATCAGAATACAGAGACACATACTAGGCCTTGAACTACTAGATAGTCCGTACAAATTAATAGCTGCTGATATCAATAATAGTAGCTCTATAAATGGCCTAGATTTGGTAGAACTGCGAAAACTCATTTTGGGGATCTATACTGAATTACCAGACAATGAAAGTTGGAGATTTGTCCATTCAGAATTCGAATTTATCGATGCACGAAATCCTTGGCTGGAAGCTTTTGATGAGTTCTATGTGATAGATAATCTTAGTACTAATGTGGATATAGATTTTATAGGTGTCAAAGTAGGTGATGTCAATGATTCTGTAGATGCTACCTCTGGACGAGGAAGAATAGAAGATGCAGACGAAGGGAATGTTGTCTTTGCTCAGAGGCACAAGCATTTTGCTGATGATGATATAGCTAAGATTGTGATTTCTAATCAGGCGGCTTTCGCAATACAAGGATGGCAAGGGACTTTGGAATTTGATCCTTCAGCTTTAGAAATATTAGATGTCAATCCTTTGGAGGCAGATGTCAGTCTAGAAAATAATTTCTATATCGGCAAGCAAGAAGAAGGATGGATAACGATGAGTTATAACAGTAGAGATGGATCTTCTGTAGTAGATGCGGATCTCTTCGAACTGGTAGTCAGAACTAAGAAGAATGTTCCATCATCGGAAGACCTGTTGTCTATATCTTCTTCTCATCTGCATGCACAAGCTTACGGCTCAGAAGAGGAAACCTTAAGTCTGGATATAATGACAAACTCTATCAAAAAATCAGAGATAGTTACAGTCAGTCCCAACCCATGGATAAATTCTGCAGATGTAATTATATCTATGAGTCATACTGCAGAATGCTATTTAGAATTTTACAATACAAATGGGCAATTGCTTTACAATGACCTTCGAATTATGAAAGAAGGTCTGAGCGAATACAGACTAGATAAATCCAAAGTTAACACGACTGGACTTGTATATATACGAATGACCGTTGATGGCGAAATTTCGGAGTATAGAATGATGGTCTATTAGATCGCAGATACATGATAGTAAGTGGGGTTCTGCTCCTGGGTGGAGCCCTGTTTTTTATCAGAAGAAAAATTATAAATTAATCAAATACATATATAAGTATATGTTATATAATTATTATATTTGAGAGACTAGCCAATCTGATTTTTGTCAGAATCTAAGTAGATTTTAGTTTAGGATTTTTGCCAAACAGTATATTCACACATTAATACCCGTTAAGTATAATTGCACTTAAATGCTTAGCCATAGGTATAGACTATAGCTAATGTATGATTGCTGAAGATTATAAGCTAAATCTTATCTCTCAAGTTTTTTTTGCCACACCAATTGTGGTCGTTATGTGTCTTCCTTGGAATGCGTATAACATTTATTACTAACAAATAAGTAAACTGTCATGAAGTATTCTAATGCTTTAAAATTCTTGTATGCTTGCATACTAATTTTCACCTTCACCAATGCCTATTCTCAGTGCGGTACTGTTTGTTCTGTTGCATGTAACGGACAGATTAATGTGTCCTTAGGTAGAGGTTGTCAGACAACTTTCACGCCTGATATGGGTGCTAAGAATGTCAATAATTCCAATATTCAATGCTTTAAAGCTGAAGTATTCGATAAGCATAATTTGCCTATAGATAGCAATACATTGACTCTAAAGCACCTGAATCAATTACTTACATATAAAGTAACAGAAACTGAATGTAATAATTCTTGCTGGGGAACCGTGCTAGTTGAGTACAAGTTGGGACCACAAGTTGTTTGTCCAGATGATGTCACCATAGACTGCAACGCTTTAGAGTTTGTGGAAGTACCTTTGCCAGATGATGTCTGTGCTGCAGTTACACTTACCTTAACCAGTGAGAGAATGGTAAATTTAAGTTGTGATCCCGATCATCAGTCTCAGGTTACAAGAACGTATACTGCTGTAGATGATTTCGGTAACAGAGCTTCATGTATACATAATATCTATCTTAGAAGATTACAGATAGAGGAAATCGTATTTCCAACAGAAACGAAGATCTCTTGTAGTGATTCATTTATACAATATGATGATAACGGATTTCCTTTACCTTATGTCTTTCAGTCTTTAAATGATACGCTATCACACTATAGCGTTCCATTCTTATGCCAGCAAGATCTTGTTACAAATCTTAGGTGTCCATTTACTGGAGTATTTGGCTCTAGCCTTGACGGACTAGGGACAGGTTCTGGGACAGGGTCGGGTACTTATGCTTTCCCTGGAACTGATGGCTTTTATGGTGTGCCTTTATTTCCTGATGATGGTGGAATAATTATAAGAGAAACAGGTGATACACTGAATCCTCATGAAGTCGTGGAAGTAATAAACCCTAATACTTCTAACTTTTGTGGAGCCGGTATTATTTATACTGATACTGAAATTCCAAGGCCTAAAGCACCTTGTACAAGGAAGATTTTTAGAAACTGGGAAGTTATAGAATGGTGGTGTTCGCAAGAACTCACAGTCAGTTCATTACAAGTGATAGAAATAGTAGATGATCTTGCTCCGGAGCTCATTTGTCCTGTTGGTGTAAATGTAAATAGTACTGTAGATTGTAATGCTGAGGTTTTCCTACCTGCAGCGCAGGTTATTGACTTATGTAGCGTAGATATAGCTGTGACTATCTCATACGATGACGTGGTCTATAATGGGAATGGAGGACTTGTAGAATTGCCTATCGGGTCAGGAATATTGACTTATACAGCAACAGACCCTTGTGGGAACAGTGCTTCTTGTGAGGTGCCATATACAGTAATAGACAAAGCGACACCTATAGCTATATGTGAGGACGAGAAAGTCATCTCGCTTAGAAATGGTGATTTTACAAGAGTACCAGCGGAAATTTTTGACAATGGTAGTTTTGATGATTGCAAGATAGATAAGATAGAAGTAAAGAGGGTAGGCTCATCTTGCCATCCAGATGCAAACATATTTAGTGATGCTGCTTTCTTCTGCTGTGAAGATGCTGCTGTGCCTGATGTGTTGTTAGAATTCAGAGTTACTGATGTTAGTGGTAATTATGGTGCTTGTCAGACGAGAGTAGTTGTGCAAGATAAAAGCATTCCGAATCTAGCCTGTCCTCCAGATCTTACAATAGACTGTGATGATCCGTATGATATAACTAATCTGAATACTGCATTCGGAGCGGGAACAATTCAGCTGGGTTGTGGCAGTAATATACCTCATGAAGTTATAGTCGATGATTTTGATCAATGTGGTGTTGGTATAATGACCAGAACTTTGCAAGCATTATCAGTAGTGGGAGACGTCTTGGCTAGTTGTGAACAATACATTACTGTGATTAATAATAATCCATTGACACAAGCAGATATTATCTGGCCTAGTAATCTTGATATTTTCGACCAATGCGATTTGACTGGATTGGAACCTGAGAACTTAGAGGAGCCATTTGCTTTTCCTATAGTAAGTGGCAATAGATGCGCTCAGATAGGTTTTGATTATGAGGATGAAGTATTTACTTATGGCTCTCAGTCAACAGGTGATTGTTCATCTATAGCACGTACCTGGACAGTGCTTAATTGGTGTGGAGAGTCAGGTGACTTTGAGACATTTACAATTCCATTTCCGCAGATCATAAGTATAAAAAATGCAAATGCTCCAATATTAGCTGCCGGAGAGCCACTCGAGTTTGTTACCATAAATGACTGTGACAACGGCACAGTAGATGTTACGAGAACAGCAACAGATGACTGTGAGGATCGTCTAAGGTGGTCTTATGAAATAAGAGATTTCTTTACTGGCGATACCTTAGGAGCTGGGATGACGCCTACTATAACTGGAAAATTTCCAGTAGGAGATTATGTTATAAATTGGTCTGTGACAGACAGGTGTGGTAATGAAGCGACTGACAAGCAGCAACTCAAAGTTGTCAGTGCCAAAGCACCTACAGCCGTATGCCATAGTTCTATTGCAGTAAGTCTAGCAGGAGTAGATCTGGATGGTGATGGAATAAATGATAATGACATGGTCACTCTGTGGGCCTTAGATTTTGATGCAGGTAGTTATCCTGGATGCAATGGGACTATAGCTCACAGTCTATCATCAGATTTGACTGATAGAAATGTTGTTTTTGATTGTAACGACGTGGGTTTCCAAACTGTGGAATTGTGGGTAACGGATGTGGTGTCTGGTGCACAAGATTTCTGTATTGCAAGTGTGGAAATTCAAAATAATGGACAGTGCCAAGGTACAAGAGGTGCTGGACTAGTTGGTGAAATAAAAACAGAAGCCAATCTTACAATACCGGGAGTTGAACTAGCATTACGTGGTACAAACTCTGTAGCAATGACAGACCAGGATGGTACGTATGCATTCCTGAATATGCCTTTAGGTGGAAGTTATGCAGTTGCACCGCGTCTAGATAAAAACTACCTAAATGGGGTAAGTACTATTGACTTGATAAAGATACAAAGGCACATCCTTGGGCTAGAGTCTTTAGACAGTCCTTATAAATTAATTGCTTCAGACATAAATAATAGTGGCAATATCAATGGTATAGATCTGGTAGAATTGCGTAAGCTCATACTTGGAATTTATCAGGAACTACCTAATAATGACAGCTGGAGATTTGTGTCAACAGACTATGTTTTCAAAGATCTAACCAATCCTTGGCTGGAGGCTTGGACTGAGGAGTATGTAATACCATCGCTAGAGAATGACATGTTTATAGATTTTATCGGAGTTAAAATAGGAGATACTAATGACAGCGTTTCTAACCTTAGTTCTTCTACTTCAAGTTCTGATAAAATATCTCTAGAGGTCTCCAAACAAAATATAGATTCTGGATCGGAAACGACGATTGTTTTTTCCAGTGAAGACTATGATAATATTGTAGGACTACAGGGAACACTAGAATTTGACCATACTGATTTGGAAATTCTTTCCATCAGTCCACTAGGGCTTGACGCAACTGGAGAGTTATACGGTAACTTGGCTGATCAGAAAGATGGATGGATAAGTTTTAGTTTCCATACTACTAGTGGTCACGCGACAGCATCAGACAATGAGCTATTTGAGTTGACCATACTTGCTAAAAGAGACATTACTTCTGGCGAGACCTTATTTGACTTGTCTTCCACTAATACTGGCTCAGAAGCTTATGACAAAGAATTGAATGTTATGCAGCTGAGTCTAGACAATGCTGCTGAATATTCTAAGTTAGAAATCGTATCTGTCAATCCTAACCCTTGGATAAACAAAGGAGATATTAAGATAACAGCACCAGCTAAGACAGATTGCAGATTGGAATTTATAGATGTAAATGGAAGAAACTTAGCCGTAAAAAATCAAACTCTGCAAGCTGGAGAAAATATAGTAAGTATTACAAAGCAAGAATTACAGTATTCTGGACTTGTTCTTATCCGAATGTCAGCAGATGGAGAGGTAAGCGAGTACAGAATGATAGTTTTCTAAAGATAAAGTACGATTTATTTGTTAGTGCAAGAAGCCGTATTCCTTAGGGAGTACGGCTTTCTATGTTAAAATAAACATATTACGAAAATATTTAATATGTTTGTATTTGATTTGTATAATCGCTAGACAAATTCCCAAAATCTGTCTTAGTGTAGAATCCGCCCAGAAACAGTTAATATTTACTCCAGTGCCCTGTGCATTGGGATAACGATTAACTATAATTATGTCCACAAACCGATTTACCCTTTGGACTAACTATGTGGCACAACGATATAATTGTGCCAATAGCTTAGTAGCTCGTACGCTGTCACTTTGTGCTACAGCTTTCTTGTTGTCTCTACCTAATCTTAGTGGACAATGCGAGCTTACTTGCATATCACAAGTCAATGTTAGCTTAGATCAAAGTTGCCAGGCGACCATTACACCTGCTATGCTACTATCTAGCTATGATAATATAGTTCTATCAGATTTAAATCTAAGATTGCTGGACGAAGATGGTATTCCTCTTGCTTCCAATGAAGTAAGCATTGCTTATCTCAATCAGAATCTAACTTACGAGCTTACTTCTAATGATCCTACATGTAACTCTGCATGTTGGGGCAATGTATTAATAGAGTACAAGTTTTTACCTATTATAGAATGTCCCGATGATCTCACTTTGAGTTGTGGGGCATTGGATATGTTACCGCTGCCAGAAATTATAAATGAAGCAGGCAGCTGTATTGATGCCGAGTTTTCAGTATTTATGGCTAATGAGGAGAGACATAGATTTGTATGTGGAGATCCCGGTGCAGAAGATTATACCTTTATAATAACAAGGACCTACCAAGCAACAGACGGAAATGGAAATACAGCTACTTGCGAACAAACAGTAACACTGACACGTCCAGATTTTGATAATATTTCTTTTCCTTCTGGAAGTACTAGTATCTCCTGTAGTGACTCAGATAACTTTATTTTTTACGATAACAATGGTACCAGTATTCCCTTACCATGGGTGACCTTACCTAGTTCTGGAGCAGGAGGTACAGATATAGTAAGCCAAGGGGTGCCATTTGTCTGCGAACCAGGAGGCTTATTTAA
Organism: uncultured Saprospiraceae bacterium; assembly: GCA_964556525.1. Taxonomy (GTDB): domain Bacteria; phylum Bacteroidota; class Bacteroidia; order Chitinophagales; family Saprospiraceae; genus RFSX01. The sequence goes on along the minus strand of CAZKXO010000005.1, from coordinate 5,803 downwards.
CATTGTAGGCTTTTGTGTAACAACAGGTTCTGGTACAGGAAGTGGAACACCACTCATTCCTGTCGGTGGTGCGACTGTATATAATATGGATACGGGCCCTGAATTAATTCCTACTAATAATGGAGTGATTTGTAATGCTGCAGTTCTGTTTTCTGATATGGTAGTCCCATCTGATGGCTGTACTACAAAAATTCTCAGAACTTGGGAGCTCAAAGAATGGTTTTGTGCTGAGGAATTACAACTAGGTCCTTCTATACAAGAAATAGAACTTATAGATGATGAAGCTCCTGTAATTACGTGTCCGGCTGATTTCACTGTGACTACTGACGATGACTGTGGTGGTTCGGTAACTTTGCCGATGGCTACTGCTACAGATGGCTGTGGCAATGGTGCTAATTTTAGAGTACAAACAGATAATCAACTCTTACTGACCAATGGTGGGCAGACTACCTTAGAAGTGGGGCCTAATGTAATAACTTACGTTGCCACTGATAATTGTACCAATTCTTCTAGTTGTACAGTTTCGGTAGTTGTAACAGATCTTACGGAACCAGTTGCAATCTGCGAAAGAAATACAACAGTTTCTCTAACCGACTCTGGCTTAGCAGAAGTCTATGCAAGCACTTTTGATGATGGAAGTTGGGACGAATGTGGACTTGGAAATATGCTGGTGCAAAGAATGGTTTCTAACTGTGATGATGACGACCTCAACTTAGGAAATAGTGTCGGTTTTTGCTGTTCGGACTTAGGTGCAGAACAAATGGTTCTACTGAGAGTCTTCGATAGAGGAGGCAATTTCAGTGATTGTATGATCAGAGTTGATGTCCAAGATCTGACGGTGCCAGTAATTACCTGTCCAAAAGATTTGACTGCTGATTGTATGACAATTTTTGATGTAAATAGTTTGAGTCTAACTTTTGGTGAAGCTGTGGCAACTGACAATTGTATGGAAATGTTCTCACTTTCTGATTCAGGTGTAGATAATACCAATCAATGTGGAAGTGGAACGATACTAAGAACTGTCAGTGTAGTAGATGCAGCTGGAGTGGCGCAGGCTTCTTGTAAGCAAACTATTACACTAGAAGACCAGAATCCTTTCCAAGTAACAGATATCGTTTGGCCTACCAGCCTATTTATGACAGACTCAGGAAGATGCGCGATCTCAGATTTGATTCCTGAAAATCTATCTGCTCCTCATGATTTCCCGACTTTCCCGACACAGGACCAGCATTGCAGTTTGTTAGGATTTGATTATAATGATGTTATAACTGGACAGGGAGGATGTATGAGAATAGAGCGAACCTGGCAGGTTGTAGATTGGTGTACGCAAACTAATAATCAGTTTGTTGTCTATACTAATCCTGATATTCAGATTATAGAAATTACAAGTACTACAAATCCTATAATCAATCTTGCAGCCAATCCTATAACCTTTACATCCAATGATGTAGACTGCAGGAACGCAGATGTCACTATTTCGGCAACTACTTCCAATGTTTGTTCGGCAGGACTGACATGGACTTACATCGTAAGAGATTTAGCGGGTAATATAATGTTCCAGGGTAATGGTAATACTATCAATCAGAGGTTCGTAGCCGCTACTTATAATATAGAGTGGTCTGTTACGTCTGCTTGTGGAAACGTTGGAAACACGACTCAGGAATTAAGAGTTGTAAATACTAAAACTCCGATACCAGTATGTATGAGTGCAATGACAGTACAGCTGGTAAACGGGGAAGGACGATTAGAAACTAATATGATAAACGTAGGTAGTTTCTCTACTTGTCAGAACCCTATAAATGTCAGTTTTACAGAAGCAGATGTGAATGATGATCTAAGGGTCTTTGGATGTGCTGACATAGGCACCTTCGAGCAACCTCTTTGGGTAACAGATTTATTTAATGGAGCAGCAGATTTCTGTCTCACTGAAATTACAGTCGCTGAAGACCCGAATGCTCCATGTCCACCTACGACTAATAGGTTTGCCATAAGTGGAGAAATCTTTACTGAGCAATACCAAAGTGTCGAAGATGTAGAAGTAAATTTGACTATTGCTATGCCTAATGAGCTTACAGATGGAGAAGGTTTGTATGCTTTTCCTGACATGCCTATGGGTGGCAACTATTTAGTCCAACCAGCGAAGAATACTGAGCACCTGAATGGTGTAAGTACTTTAGATTTAATTCTTATACAAAGACATCTACTAGGGCTAGAGTTATTGGTATCTCCTTATCAGTTGATCGCAGCTGATATAAATAAGAATGGCGTAATTAATGGCCTTGATTTAGTAGAGTTGAGAAAATTGATCTTAGGTGTCTATACAGAATTACCACATAACACTAGTTGGAGATTTATTGATGCTGAATACGTGTTTGTCGATGAGCTGAATCCATGGTTTGAAGATTTTGAAGAAGCTTATGAGATAAGAAACTTGAATACCGATATGGAAATAGACTTTATAGGTGTGAAGGTTGGTGATGTCAATGGAACTGCAGTAACAACTGGTGCAGCAGAACCTGTAGACTATAGGTCTCAGAGATGGCCAGTAGTCATGGAAATAGATAACAACTATTACCTGAGAGGACAGAGCAATTCTATAGATATCTCTGTAAGTAACTACGAAGATATCAGCGGATGGCAAGGAACCTTAGTATTTGATGCATCTAGGGTAGAGGTCATGGGCATCGTTCCTAAGGTAGGAGAACTCAGCTTACATAATTTTGACTTCTCCAGGATCGAGCAAGGTATCGTACCATTTAGTTATGCAGATACAGAAATGAGTAGCTATGAGGATGGCACAACTCTTTTCTCAGTAGAAGTACTCACACTGGAGGATAGTTACACCTCTGAACTGATTTCACTGAATTCAGCGATTACGGAAACAGAAGCCTACAGATCTTACAATGTGGAAGTTCCTTTAGAACTTAGAGTTACTGAGACTACTAAAGTAAATAAGATTATAGGCGCTATGCCAAACCCATTTGTAGAGAGCACAAGAATAATTGTAGAGATGGGCTCAGCCGCAGATGTAAAATGGGAATTCTATAATAACAGAGGACAACTTCTATACGCTGAGAATGCCAGTTATACAGCAGGCCGACAGACCTATGAGTTGACTGACGAAAATGTGTCAGTAGAAGGCGTCATCTTTGTCAAGCTAATAACTGACGATGAAGTTCACGATTTCAAATTATTGAAATTCTAATACCACTAATAAGTAATATAGTTTCACGAATTATACCCTGTAATAAAGCAGCACTATCGAAAGATGGTTGCTGCTTTTTTAGTTTGAATGACCTTTTGATATTCTTTATTCATTGAAACAAAGCCAGATTTGGTCCGATTAAGATAAGATTCAGAGAAGTTCCATATTAAGCTAAGAAATTTCTCTTCAAAAGTAATGTTCAGTCAGTTTGTATCTACATATAACCGCAATCAGTCATAATTTGTCGCTAGACTAAAATAATGACTAGATAAATTAAATATGACACAATATTGACCACTCTTAAGTCATAATGTGCACAATGCCTTTATAATAAGTCACTATAGTTGACTTTGGGTTATCTTTGCAGTGTAATTGATAAAGATCATAATAAGAACAGAAACTTTAAGAGAACTAGTCAATTACAGGAACATTTTTCCATTGGGCCTGACTTTATTCTGATATCCATTTAATCTTCTAAAAAGATAAAAAATATGAAAATCCATTTTTCTATCTGGGCTTGCCTTGCCTTTTTCTTACTTAATAGTACTGCTCTTTTCAGTAACACTACTCCTGGACCTGCACATAATGATAGGGTGACAGTAACAACGAACGCTAATAAAGAACTCGTGGAAATACTTCCAGGGAGACAACTTGTGCTATCAGTAAATGATAAAAATCAAACATTAGAAGTAAAGTTATCTGGGAAAGCAGAAAACCTTGAGTGGGTAATTTTCCAACCTAAAGGTGAGGTAATCAGCAGAATATCTACTTCTTCTATAATAGATGAGATCAAGGTAGATAACCTGGCAGCAGGGCAATATGTACTGATGATTAGAGATGAGCAAAATAGAACCCTGTTCAGATCTTTTGAGCTTAACTAATTCTTAAGTCTCTTTTAGATAACCTTATCGTTAGGAAAGAGAGACTAATCGATTAACAACAACATTAATAGCAAAAATGAAAATGAGATTTAATTTAATTATCGCCTTATTCTTATGTCTTGGTACAGCTTTGTCAGCCCAAGTACAATTTGGTGTAAAAGCTCTCTATGGTGTAAGTTATAACCAAGAAACTTCTAGAGAATTTATCAACCTTAATCCATTAAGGGTACATAACATAGCCGCTATGAAGGCAGACTCTAAGCGAGGACTTGGAGTGAGTTTGTTTGCAGCAAATGAAAAGCTTTTCTTTATGACAGATGCACAGTACATTACTTCTGGAGAGAATTTTTCTTTGCTATCTAGCAACTATGAAAGAACTCCACTGGATCCAGCTGTACTCTATGAGACTAATGAAACAGATCTAAGACTTGCAGTTACTTCAGGTTTTAAGTACAAAAATCTAAAATTTGGGGTTGGACCTGAGTTGTCCTATTCTTTATCTAAGACAGAAAGCTTATCTGAATTGGAAGAGATAGCTGATAATGGTGAAAGCTACAAAGCAGGATTTAATTTTTTGATAGGTTATACTTTTGCAGATCATATACATGTAGATCTGAAGCATACTTATCTATTCAATGATGTATCAAGTGAGTACACCTACTTGGGCAGTCCTCTGGAACTCAGATCTAACCTGAAGTTCGTAGAGCTTTCTTTAGGCTACTACTTCTAGTATAAAAGCTAAACATATACTTAAAGGCGATCCTCAAAGGGTCGCCTTTTTTGTTTATAGAAATAGGAGTTTCCGCTCTAAATTTTGCTTTTACAGAACCAAAAAATTGATTAACTAAATTTTAATGACGCATTAACATCTCCTTATGAAGGCTCCTGCATAGTAGTAGGTAAAAGCAATAATATGAGAAACATAAAATTAATTTTTGCAACACTGATTATAAGTTTGGTCTCTTTATCATCACAAGCGCAAATACAATTAGGAGTGAAGGCCATTTACGGAACAAGCTACACTAAGGCAGTTACAGAGGAGTTTGTAAACATTAATCCTTTACGCATACACAATATCACAGCTCAGCAATCTGATGATAGAGTGGGAATAGGCCTTTCTTTATATGCAGCAAATGAAAAGTTATTCTTCATATCTGATGTGCAGTATGTTACCAGTGGAGACAACTATGTACTGAATTCTAGCGGAATCCAAAGAACACCATTGGATCCAGCTACACGATTTGAAAGCAATGACTCTGATCTGAGACTGACAGTTTCTTCAGGATATCATTATAAGAACTTCAAGTTTGGGGTAGGGCCAGAGTTCTCTTATTCATTGTCCAGAACAGAAACCCTATCTCAGATAGATGAAATACAGGCTATAGATGAAAAATTTAGAGGAGGATTTAATTTCCTTATAGGGTATCAATTTCTTGACAACATTCATTTAGATCTAAAACATACATACATATTTGATGATGTATCAAGTGAATTCACATACTTGGGAGTGCCCCTAGCTTTCGAGTCAAACCAGAGGTTTTTAGAACTGAATCTTAGCTACTACTTCTAAAAGGAAAATTGGAAATTGAGAAAAGGCAATTCTGAAAAGGGTCGCCTTTTTTGCTTTAAAAGATGTTGTACCATTTTGTACTTTTAGGGAATACACTTTTCATATGAAAGCTCTTGATCTCATAAAAGTTTTTTTCTACATCTTCAT
>CAZKXO010000004.1:0-33728 GCA_964556525.1 uncultured Saprospiraceae bacterium | reverse complement strand
AAACTAACTATAATAATTTAGCATAAGATAGCAAAATGTTGCAAAATTCTTTTACAATGCTAGGGGAAAGTGCCTATTTATCAAGGACTTTTAGACAAATTTGCTGATTGCAACTCTTTAATTTGACGAAATCAAAATTCGTTATTTATTCTACCTTTGCCATTCTCAAAAAGAGGAGCTATGAAAATCCTGATTGTCGGTGGTGGTAATATGGGTCTTACCTATGCCAAAAGTTTATTGAATGCCCATATTACAGACGAGCATAATCTTATGATTCTAGAGAAATCTGATGAGAAAGCTGAAAAAATAAAAGAACTAAATGTAGGTACAGTCTTCGGCGAGCCAGATAAATATATCAAACAAGCTGATCTTATAATACTGGCTGTAAAACCTCAGGACTCGCAGGTACTTTTCGGTAAGATTAAATCCTTCATTGATCACCAGCAAGTGATCTTATCTATAATGGCGGGAATTCCAATTGAAAAAATCTCTGCTTCTTTGGGCAGTAAAAAAATCATTAGAGCAATGCCTAACCTTCCAGCTCAGGTGGGTTCAGGAATGACAATCTATACCTCTTCTGAAGAGGTCACCAGAATAGAACTGGTAATGGTACAGAACATTCTTAACTCGACTGGCAAAACCATATATGTCGATAGTGAAAAGCTGATAGATGCTTCTACTGCAATATCTGGTTCAGGACCTGCCTATGTCTTCTTCTATATCAATTCTCTAATAAAAACTGCCCAAGAACTAGGATTTAGCCAGTCGGAAGCTGAACTAATGGCATATAATACTTTCAAAGGCGCTATCGACTTATTCAATAAGAATAACTTCAGTTGTGAGCAATGGATTTCCAAGGTAGCTTCAAGAGGGGGTACCACAGAAGCGGCTTTGGATTTCTTCGAACAAAATGAAATAGATATCAAACTGGGTGACGCCTACAAAGCTGCCTTTAACAGAGCAAGAGAACTTAGCCAATAGACAACTACTCGTCTTACTTGATTACTAAGCCTTTTGTACTTTTGCATCCTTAACGAAAAATAATACACGTGGATTTTAAGAATCTTATAGCGCATTGCAAGGAATACGGTTTCATCTTTCCATCTAGTGAAATCTATGATGGCTTATCAGCCACATATGACTACGGACCCCTCGGTGTAGAGCTAAAAAATAACATCAAGCAATACTGGTGGAAAAGCATGGTCCAGATGCATCAGAATATAGTCGGTCTAGATGCTGCAATTTTTATGCATCCGAAAACATGGAAAGCTTCTGGTCACGTAGATGCTTTCAATGATCCGATGGTCGACAACAAACAATCCAAAAAGAGATATAGGGCAGATCAGCTCATAGAAGGCTATGCCGAGAAGATAGAAGCCAAGATTCAAAAAGATGTGGACAAAGCGGCCAAGAGATTTGGAGAGGACTTCGATGAGAAGCAGTTCAGAGATACAAATGGACGTATCATAGATCGTCAAAAGAAAATCGACTACGCCATTAATACAATGAACGAGCACATGAAAGATGGAAACATGGAAGGCTTGGGTAATCTTATCAATGAGCTCGAAATTAAATGTCCAGAAAGTGGATCTGGAGAGTGGACAGATGTGAGGCAATTCAATCTAATGTTCTCTACACAATTAGGTGCGATCGCAGGAGAAGAAGGCAAAATCTACCTCAGACCAGAAACGGCACAAGGGATTTTTGTCAATTTTCTAAATGTGCAGAAGTCTACTAGACAAAAACTACCATTTGGTATTGCACAAATAGGCAAGGCATTCCGTAACGAAATAGTTGCACGTCAGTTCATCTTTAGAATGAGGGAATTCGAGCAAATGGAAATGCAGTTTTTTGTGAAGCCTGGCGAAGAAATGAAATGGTATGACTACTGGAAACAAACCAGACTGGAATGGCACATGGCCCTAGGCACACCAGCTGAAAATCTTCGATACCACGATCATGACAACCTCGCTCATTATGCAAATGCGGCTGTAGACATAGAATTCAAATTTCCATTTGGTTTCCGTGAGTTGGAAGGCATTCACTCCAGAACTGATTTTGATCTAAAGAGTCACATGGAATTATCAGGAAAGAAAATGCAATACTTCGACCCTGCTCTTAATGAAAGTTATATTCCATTTGTTGTAGAAACCTCTGTAGGTTGTGATAGAATGTTCCTTTCACAAATAGGTCAGGCTCTTCAGGAAGAAACGGTACCTGATGCTGATGGCAAAGAATCTACGAGAACTGTAATGAAACTGCATCCGAGCATCGCTCCTGTAAAAGCAGCAGTACTACCATTACTTAAGAACAAAGAAGAACTTGTAAAAGCCTCCAAGGATGTCTTCAAAAAACTGAGTGCACACGTCCTTTGCCAATATGATGAAAAAGATGCTATAGGCAGACGTTACAGAAGACAAGATGCAATAGGAACACCTTATTCTATCACGATAGACTTTGACACTTTGGAAGACGATACTGTTACCATTAGAGATAGAGATACTCTGGAACAAAAGAGAATCAAAATAGAAGATGTAGCCAGCACCGTAAGTGAAAAATGTAATGTAAATCACATTCTGTAATTGGTAGAAAAGGACAAAAAGACACTGATCTTTGACTTCGGCAATGTTTTAGTTAATCTAGATTACCCGAAGTGTTTCAAAGCATTTCACAATGTGCTGGGTCAAGACTTTTCCCAAGGACTACCTGAGAAAACCAAAGACCATTTATTCCGCTACGAAAGAGGACAGATAAATACAGAGGCCTTTCTGTGGCATTTGCAACAATACAAACCTGACGCGGAAATCAGAGAAATTATCTCCGCTTGGAATAGTGTACTGGGTGAATTACCTATGAGCAGACTTAGAATGGTAGCTGAACTCAGAAAAAACTACAATGTCATTCTACTCAGCAATATTAATGACCTACACGAAATAGACATTCACAAGTATGTGAAGAAAGTACTTAATATAGAAGATTTTCATGCCGACTACTTTGACAAAGTCTACTATTCTCACCATGTTGGTATGCGCAAGCCTGATAAAGAAATTTATGACTACATCACTTCTGACTTAGGTGTAAGTACAGAATCCATCCTATTTATAGATGATATGGAAACAAATATAGCAGCTTGCAGGGTAGCTGGATGGAATGGGGTTACCCATAATCCCAAGGAAGATATACTCAATAATATATCAACTTATATCAGCACAGGATTTCCAAGCTGAAATCACCAGGTATTTTCTAAATCCTTTGGCTCGTAAGTGTGATTGCGTTCTACAAAGTAGGAGCTTTCCTTTTTCTTAAGTTGTAACAAATCTTTTCTGAACAATTTCGACAATAACGAAACTGGCAAGAGCACTAAGAAGAAAATAATCGACAATAATACTCTGGAATTTACAAAGCCAATAGCGGCCATTAACTTGCCCCAAACCAGGGTCAGCAACTTAGCAAAGGACTTTGACAAGAGTGAGAAAAAACCTAGGCCAAAGGCCACATACAAGAACAAGTTCGCATAGGCAAAACTCTTTCTAGTAAAGAAGTATAAGATCATTAAAAATAAAACTATACTGAGCAGGACTTCATAGTCATACCCTTTTGTTTTCTCTGTCTTCTGCATTAGAACAGAGTATACACAAATGAGCCAACTGCGCTACTTTCGGCAAAAATCAAAAGTGCACCTACTAGCAACATTATTATGATAATGGGAGCCAACCACCATTTTTTCCGCTCTTTAAGAAAAAGAAATAAGTCCTTTACAAACTCCACCTGTATAGTTTTTAGTCTAATTCAAATTGCTCGATATGAGCCTGTTTATCCACATCAAATTTCTGCTCCTTCTTATCAAGGATATAATTACCCATGACAAGATAATCCATTTCTGTAAACTTAAAGCAATTTAGTGCATCCGTCGGTGTACAGACGATGGGTTCTCCTCTCACATTGAAACTGGTGTTGATAATCACACTACAACCTGTCAGATTTTTGAACTCTGTAATTAGCTGATGGTAACGAGGATTTGTGTCTTTATGAACAGTCTGAATTCTTCCAGTATAGTCCACATGCGTTATAGAAGGTAAATCAGATCTCTTGACTTCCAACTTATCTTTTATACTTAGTTCATGATAATCGGCTGGTGGCTCTATTGCTCTTTCTTTGTTCACTTGTTTTACCAGCAACATATAAGGTGATCTATCATTATGCTCAAAGTAATCTGAAATATCTTCTTCCAAGACTGAAGGAGCGAAAGGTCGAAAGCTCTCTCTATACTTTATTTTTAGATTGAGTTTTCGTTGCATTTCAGGATTGGTAGGATCAGCGATGATGCTTCTATTACCTAGGGCTCTAGGGCCAAATTCCATCCGACCTTGGAACCACCCGATGGCATTACCTTCAGAAATCAGTTCAGCAGTTTTCTTAGTCAATTCTGAGTCAGTCTCATACTTTATATATGGGGCCTTCATTTTCTTGATGGCTTGTTCGATTTCCTTATCAGAAAAGCTTGGCCCTAGATAAGAGCCATGCATGAGGTCACCATTTTTTGCTTCTAAGTCTTGCTCGAAAAAAATGTGAGAAGCAGCTTGCGCAGCACCCAGAGCGCCGCCTGCATCTCCTGCAGCTGGCTGAATAAAAATATTCTCAAAAATGTCTGAGTCATACAATTTTCCATTGGATACACAATTAAGTGCTACCCCACCTGCAAGGCATAAATTAGGACTTCCCGTTAACTGCTGTACTGTTTTGGCAAGATTGAGTACGATTTCTTCGGTGATATGCTGTATGGCTAAAGCAAGATTCATATGTGCCATTGTCAGCTTATCTTCTGGAACACGTTTAGGTAACCCAAAAAGTTGTTCCCATTTTCTATCAGACACCATACGCAGACCTGTAGAATAGTTGAAATAAGATTGGTCCAGCCAGATGGAACCATCATCTTTCAGGTCTATTAATTTGCTCTTGATAGTTTTCTTATATGTTTCGTATTGCTCTGACTTAGGATTGCCATAAGGTGCTAGACCCATCATCTTATACTCTCCTGAATTTACTTTGAAGCCCAAGAAATAAGTGAAAGCAGAATATAGCAAACCTAGTGAATGAGGAAAATTAAGTTCTTTCAGAACAGATATTTTATTTCCTTTTCCATGACATAGAGAAATAGTTGCCCACTCTCCTACTCCATCTATAGTTAATATTGCAGATTCATTAAACGGTGATGGGTAATAAGCACTAGCTGCATGAGAAAGGTGATGTTCTGGAAAAAGTAATTTCAGCGATTTCTTGTTGTAATTAGAAATTTGCTCCAGCCCTTTCCGAATACGCTTTTTTAAGAATAATTTTTCTTTCACCCATACAGGTACTGACCGTATAAAAGAAGACAGCCCTTTCGGCGAGAAACCATAATAGGTTTCCAAAAGACGTTCGAACTTGAGCATGGGCTTATCGTAGAATGCAACTGCATCCAAGTCATCTATTTCTAACCCAGCTTCTTCTAGACAATACAGTATAGCATTAACTGGAAAGGAGGGGTCATGTTTCTTTCTAGTAAACCGCTCTTCTTGAGCAGCTGCTATAATTCTATTGCCATCAACAATTGCAGCAGCAGAGTCATGATAATATGCCGATATGCCTAGTACTTTCAGAGCTCTTAATTCTGATGGATTTGTAATAAGGAACTGATAGTGTCTTGTAACTGACCGGCAATCATTTCATGTCCTAACTCAGTCCAGTGATATCCATCGGCTGTTCTTACAGCTGGGTTGTTAAGCTCTTGCTGCTTTACATAATCAGCTGGACCAGAAAGACAAGGAATACCAGAGGGTCTACAAAGACTTTTCAAATCTGTAGAATAAGGCTCAAAATGGCTTGCAATTAACACTACCAAAGGAATGCCTTTTGCATCGGTAAGATTTTTTATTTTCTCCATGCTCATTTTAGTAATGTCCCAACTCACTTTATAGGGCTCATAATCCAGACCTTGTTCATTAATATAGAACTGTGCACTCTTACTGGCATCAAAGGAGGTTTGGAATTTCTTCCTGATTAGTTTTAAAAATTTAGACTTATCATTTATCCGTTGCCATAATGGATAAGGCCTTCTGAAAGCTGTTTTCCCATTCGGAAGTAAATAGGGTCGCTTCTCTCCTACCTTATAAGAACTCAGCATTTCTAGTGGTGCATAATTATCTATGTAGTCATTATCACAAACTTGTAAAAGAACCATGTCAGGATTCACAAGATCTATATGTTCTTTGAGAAAAAGATATTGCTGATAGGTACCATAACCTGCCTGACCATAAGTAAACAGTTCGAGATCTAAGCTTTTGGCAAGAAAATCAGCGTAAGTCATTCCATTGTTAACTTCTACCGCCTGTGTATAAGAATCACCTAAAGCAAAAAGCTTCTGCTTGTTACTATTGAGGTCACCAAAAGGTCTGAACCCTAAAGTATCAGTCTGATACACAACTTTGTAAGAGCCTCCACCTTTAATTCTTGCGTCGTATTCAGCTTTGTAATTAGACTTTGTCCGCCACCCTAAATTATTATCTAGAGCAGCCTTTTTGTAATAAGGTGTAGTTTTTGAAAATGCCCTTGTGAGTATCTCAGCTGGAATTAGAATTATAAGAAGTATAAGGAAGATTCCAACAATCCAAAAGAGTAAGGCCTTAGGCTTTGATATGTGTTTTTCTGATTTCAAGGATGGATGTAAATATAGCCAATATTAATTTTTAAGTCTGCTAAGCAAATAGCCTTAAACTAACCTAAGAAATAAATCATTGCTTACTAAACTAAGAACGGCCTTCACTAAAAGCAAAGACCGTTCTTTTGAAACTATATGTATCTTATACTAGTTCGCTGGGACCATATTGATATCCATAGTTGGGTATGGGATACCTATTCCTTGCTTATCGAACTCTTTCTTAACATTTTCCTGCATAAAGAATAATGTGTCCCAATAGTGCTCACTTCTACAGTAAGGTCTGGTAGCCAGATTTACTGAGCTATCTCCTAATTCTGCTACAACTACTCCTTGCGATGGGCTATCTAGAATATAAGGACAACTTTCTCCTACGTCCAAAATTATTTTTCTCGCCTTGTCTATGTTATCACCATATCCTATTCCAAAAGTCAATTCTACACCAACTTCTCCTTGCCCAGAGATATTAGTGATGTCATTACCAGTTACATTACTATTCGCAATGATTATCCTTTTATTATCAAGAGTTTTTAGGGTTGTGTTAAAAGCATTGATAGAATCTACAGTACCGATAGTAGCGCCTCCGCCAATTTTTACCAAATCGCCAACTTTAAATGGCTTGAATATCATAAGCATAATTCCTGACGCTACATGACCGATGGTACCATTTAAGGCCATTCCTATACCAACCATCAAGGCTGAAAAAATTGCGATAAATGAAGTTGTATTAACCCCAAACATGCCTGCTACAGACAGGAGCAACATTATTTTAAGTGCTATACTAATAAGAGAGGATAAGAACTTAGCTAAGGTGTCATCCATACCTGATCTCCCGATTCCTTTCCTTGCAAAATTCACGATCTTTCCTATAATCCAAAATCCTATAACCAGAGTTACCAATGCCAATAACACTTTAGGCGCAAATTCTATCGCCATATTAATCCCTTTATCAGTGTACTTTGCTAACCCAGTGAGTGCTTCCGCTGTTTCTTCCATTTCTTGTGTTTATTTATTTTTTACATTTAGATATTAATAATATGTCGTGCTGAATATAAGAGTCATATTAACATATTTCAAATATTATTAATTGAAAGTATCTCAAAAGCTAGTATATGAGAAGTTAAGGCGCTATTGTAACTACCAAGACAGGTGCCACCAAGAAGTCAGAACCAAGATATTGGCATTAAAAATCTATGGAGATGATCTCGAAGAAATCATAGCAGAACTAATACGAGAGGATTATCTCAATGAAGAAAGATATGCCAGGTCCTACACAAGAGGCAAATTCAGAATGAAAAAATGGGGCAGAAACAAAATTCTCTACCAGCTCAAAGCCAAAAGAGTATCTGACTACTGTATCAAAAAAGGCTTAGAAGAAATAAATGAGGAAGAATATCAAGATACGTTACAAAAGCTAATGGATAAGCAACTTGAGAAACATGCATCCAAAGGATCCCTTATTGCCAAAGACAAAACTATCAAATATGCCATCTCAAGAGGCTATGAAACAAATCTAGTCTTTAGCACCATTAGAAAGTTAGAGAAGAAAAATTAACTCTATTTCCAAAGTCTTCCTAAGAAAAAACCAGCTACCAAGGCAATAGCCCCAGTCATTAGACAAGCTGTAATATTTCCGTAGAGAAAATAGCCAGTGCTGAATAGGAAACTGTATATCATTACACAACCTAGGAACACCATCAATATCTCATCACCCAATGAGGATTTCCGAGATTCCTCAATTTCTTGATCTACAACTGCTGCCACGGGAGCCCATCCGAAATTATGCGGTCTTATCTTCCTGTAAAAATTGGTCAAAGTCCTCTTATCTGTAGGTCTTGTTATAAAAGTCACTACTAACCATGTAATGGTGGTAATAGCAACTCCTATCACCATACGTTCGTATGTTTCAAATGTCCCACTATATATAAATTCGAAATAAAATGCTACCATAAACGAAACAATCATTGCACTGAGCTCACTGTAAGCATTGATACGCCACCAAAACCAGCGTAACAAAAAGAGTAATCCAGTTCCAGCCCCAATCTGCAAAAGAATTTCGAAAATTTGCATGGCATTGGTAAGAAAGAGAGCCATTATCGCAGAAAGCAACATAAGAATAGCTGTAGTAATCCTACCTATATTGACCAATTGTCCTTGCGTGGCTTTGTTATTGATAAATCGATGATAAAAATCTTGTACTACATAGGATGAACCCCAATTCAAATGTGTACTCAAAGTAGACATAAGTGCTGCGATCAAAGCTGCAATCACTAAACCCACCAAACCTGCCGGCAACTTAGTCAGCATGGCAGGAAAAGCCAAGTCATGTGCCAAAATAGAGTCATCTACTCCTGGAAAACTCTCTTTTATATTTTCTAGCTCTGGAAAAACTATCAAAGAAGCTAAAGCAATCAAAATCCAGGGCCAGGGTCGCAATGCATAATGTGCAGCATTGAAAAGCAAAGTCGCCTTGACTGCACCTTTTTCATTTTTGGCTGAAAGCATACGCTGGGCAATATAGCCACCACCACCAGGTTCAGCTCCAGGATACCATATACTCCACCACTGGACCGCTAGGGGAATAAAAAACAAAGGCACCGCAATACTAGGGTCAGAGAAGTCTGGAAAGAATGAAGTCTTCGAGGCCACATTGGGATGAGATACCAAGGCTTCAAGACTGCCTATTTCTGGAAGATTGATGATATATGCAGCAGCAATCACCATTCCTATCATACTTAATATAAATTGGAAAAAATCTGTAAAGACAATCCCTCTCAGACCCCCTAAAGCAGAATAAAAGACTGTTATTACTGAGACGATAAGCACAGATTGTACAGGAGATAGTCCAAGCATGACACCTCCTATTTTTATACCTGCAAGTAGAACTGAAGCCATAATCATGACGTTGAAAAAGACCCCTAGGTATATTGCTCTAAAACCTCTTAGAAAGGTCGCTTCTAGACCACTATATCGGAGCTCATAAAATTCCAGATCGGTTGTAATCTCAGAACGTCTCCAAAGTTTTGCATAAATAAAGACTGTGGTCATCCCTGTAATCAAAAATGCCC
The DNA here is from genome assembly GCA_964556525.1 of uncultured Saprospiraceae bacterium. Classification (GTDB taxonomy): domain Bacteria; phylum Bacteroidota; class Bacteroidia; order Chitinophagales; family Saprospiraceae; genus RFSX01. The sequence goes on along the minus strand of CAZKXO010000004.1, from coordinate 23,966 downwards.
ACCATACCCAGTTACCAGCAACACCATCTTTACGTACGATATCTGTAACCAGATTAGGTGTATCTGCAGAAAAAGTTGTGGCTACCATAGATATACCTAATAACCACCAGGGCATATCTCTTCCTGAGAGAAAGAACTCTTTTACATTACTACTGGCTCTGCGAGAAACTACCAGTCCGACAACTAAAGTTACTGCGAAAAAGGCCGCAATTATAAGCCAATCAAGGGTAGATAGATTCATGGTATCAGGCAAAATTTTGCTCGTAAGATAGGCAAAGCCTTACAATTCCATCTATTGTGAGTCTGATAGCAAATTAGAGTTAGAATCGCTATGGGGGACATAGCTAAAGAAACTATATCCTATAAAAAAAGAAGAGACCTCAAAATGAAGTCCCTACTTGATATTCATATACTTATACTAACTTCTAATTTAGATAGCCCTTTCTAAATATGATGCCTTTCTTAGCATCGTATCCAGGTCTTACACCTCGGTGTATGAGGGCTTGCTTGTAATGGTAGGTTCTGGAATCTATAAAATAGATTTTACATCCTATTGCTTTGTTTAATTCTTCGTGGCTATTTTTCCATAGATAAGCCAACTCATGGGCTGTTGCATTTAGATTCTTTTGCCACTTTTTGCTCAGGACTATTTCCAAGGTAAATATCCCATTGGAAAAGTTGATAAGCTTGGAAGATAAGCCATAACCGACACGATAATACATGTCAGTTTCCATAAAGTGTTTTCTATTTATCTCTTCAATATTCATTACAGCCTAAATGGAGCAGAAACTGTGCCACAAAAGGGGCTGTATTGGGGCTTTTTATAATATGATTTCTACAGCTAATATGCTGTATATCACACATTTATGACTTAAGGCAATGCATGTATTAATTCAATTCCACATTTATAAAACATTGAATAAGTATGCCTTAAGAAGAGATATTGTTTGTCCAACTGAGTATATTCGTGAGAATAAACTATTGAATAAATGTTAGAATTAGGTGGCGTAATTATTTTAGGAATTTTAGCGCAGTGGGTTGCTTGGAGAGTCAAAGTGCCTGCAATCTTACCCTTATTACTCATAGGCTTGGCTGTAGGACCGTTTTCTACACTGATTACAGCAGACGGATCAAAGCTTTTGGAGCCAGTTTGGAATGGTACTAAAGGGATCTTCCCCAAAGAACATTTGTTTCACTTTGTAGAACTGGCCATAGGTCTTATCCTTTTCGAGGGTGGGCTGAGTCTACAAAGAGATGAGCTAAAAGGTGTAGGGCCTTCCATCATCAATCTCATTACCCTTGGCTCACTAGTCACTTTCTTAGGTGGTGCAGCACTGGCGCACTTTATAGTAGGCTTACACTGGGATATGTCTTTCTTGTTTTCAGGACTGATCATAGTTACAGGACCTACGGTCATCGGGCCGATACTCAGAAACCTACCCTTAAAACGGAATATCTCAGCAATACTCAAGTGGGAAGGAATACTTATAGACCCTATTGGAGCCTTGGTCGCGGTACTAGTATATGAATTTATACATCTGACGCATTCACCAGAATTTGGCGGTGGAGGAGCTTTTTCAGTAGAAGCCTTCAAGCACTTCATGTTGATAGCTCTGGTAGGATCAGCTCTTGGTTTCTTCCTTGCGCATCTACTTAGAATATTCTTACAAAGACACTGGGTGCCGCATTACTTACTGACAGTATTTACCTTGGCTTTCGTTCTGGCCGCTTTTGTGGGTAGTCATTTATTGGTTCCTGATTCAGGATTATTGACAGTTGTTGTCTTAGGGATGGTGGTAGGAAACATAGACATGCCTCACAAAAATGAGATAATATACTTCGGTGAGTCCATAAGTATCCTCTTGATAGCCATTCTCTTCATCTTGCTATCAGCTAATATGAATATCAGCGAGCTGGAGTTGCTATTAGACTGGAAAATTGGGCTCTTATTTGCAGCTATCGTATTTCTTCTAAGACCACTTGGCGTCTTTCTCAGTACACATAAATCTTCATTGACGACAAATGAGAAGCTGTTTGTCAGTTGGGTAGGTCCACGAGGAATAGTCGCCGCAGGTATCGCCTCCTTATTCGGTAGCAAACTAGCCTCGGAAGGCATCCAAGGTGCTGAGTATATAACACCTCTTGTATTCATGATTGTTCTTGGAACGGTAATACTCAATGCTACCGGTGCTGGATTAATCGCCAAATTACTGGGAGTATTGCTAGAGAAAAGCAACGGCATGCTGGTCGTAGGGGCACATAGAGCTTCTAGATTGATTGCCAAGTATCTAAAAGATAACGGCAAACACGTTATCCTCATAGACAGCAACACTGGCAATGTAGATAAAGCACAACAGGATGGCATCAGTGCCTACACGGTAGATATATATAAAGACGACCTGACTAATAATCCTGACCTCAATGACGTAGGAGTCCTAATGGCTATGACCGGAAGTACAGAAGTAAATAAATATACTCTAGACAACTTGACCAAAGACTTTGGCGAACATGGTGCATACAGACTGACTTCTGTCAATGAAATGCAGAATGGTGGTACTGCTACTGGTAGCAATCTCTTTTCTGACAAAGATGATTTTATCAATCTACTGGAAGTTGCAAGAGATTATCCTAGTATTAATGAGATACCACTCCAAAACAAAGATGAACTATTAACCATCCTAAACAAGATAAATAGTACAGAGAAAGCTATTCCACTTTTTGTAAAACGTGTGGAAACAAGCGAATTTGATGTGATTCTAGCAGGAGAAAATCAGATGGATGTACATGAAGGAGATCAGTTAGTCTACCTAGGTAAGGAAGTAAGTGTTTCCGCTTAGAACATTTTTTCTGATCCTATTATTCGCTGGCTGCAATCTATTGCTCAGCGGGCAGGATGACTGCAACCAACTTGGTGTATGGGTATGGCGTATAGAACAGACTGGATTCAGTCACCAGACCTTGGCTAGGAATCTAGCTTCTATGGATGTCAAGAGAGTCTACATGAAAGTTGCCGATGGCGCAATAGATAGTCTCGCTTGGCCCGAGCTTATAGATACAGAACTTGTAGATATCTATCATGCACAGGGTCTAGAAATATGGGGTTGGTCATTTAATTACAATTCCAACAAAGAAAGACAGGCCGCCGCCCTTTACAGAGCCGCACAAACTGGATATGATGGCTTTGTAGTGGATGTAGAAATGGATTTCGATGGCCTCGTGGAACCTTTGCGACTCCTTTTTGAAGCTTTTGATAACGCGAGACAGCAGGTACTTGCTGATGGAATTGCTCAGAATGGCTTCCCTATTTACTGCACTACCTGGGGCAATCCACGTGATCACAATTACAGTATCCGCAGCATAGATCCTTATGTAGATGGTTTCATGCCCCAAACTTATGTGGAACTTTGGGGGCAAAACTTTGTAGAAAATATCTCCTACTGGATAGAAGAAGGCAATGTGGAGTACAGATTTCTTGGCGCGACTAAGCCTATTCATCATATAGCTTCCACTACTACTGCATCCATGACACCAGAACGTATAGAAGAGTTTATGATGGCATCTGGGGCTCAGACATCGCTATGGAGAGTGCCGGGAGGTGGAGTTTCTCTAGATATATGGCAAACTTGGCAAGATGTGGACTGGTCTATGGATTTTTGCCAGATGGTATCCTCTGCTGAGGAAATAGAAACTAAGACACTACAAGTCTATCCGAACCCTGCTATAGATTATATACAGCTATCTAGCAATGATAGTGCTCATAGCTTATACGACTTATATGGCAATAAGCTAAAATCGATACAAGCAGGCTCAGAGTCTATGAGCCTCATAGAATTTGCTGCTGGTATATACATTTTGCGTTCTGAATCAAATGGCTCTGGAATAAGAATTATAAAACTTTAGAGCAGTTCTTCAAAGCTTAGTATAATGCATAAAAAAAGGAGTGCAAAAAACTGCACTCCCTATAAAATTTATGTCTTAACTGATAGACTAGCTTTAGTCTTTAGTCAGCCTGATAACTTTCATTGATTGATTAGACGAATCTAACATTCTTACAAGGTAGATACCTTTTTCCAAGTCAGAAACATCATGAGACTGCCCAGTCTTGTGAGATTCAGTCATAACTTTCTTTCCTACTATGTTGTAAATAGCTAAGCTTTTCACACCTACGTCGTTCTTTACTTTGAACTCATCTACTGTAGGATTAGGATATAGCAGTATATCATCTGTCAGCTCTTCAGTGTCTACTGAACTCGTTCCTTGAGATACATCAAAAGTAACTTCTACAGTTCTGACAACATTTGCTGGCTCTGTACTTCCGCATTCTCTGATTATAAAAAAGTTTACTGAATGTGTGCCATTAAGTCCATTAGGATGAAGACCTACTTTAAACCATGAGATAGACTCACCTGGTCCAAGCACATTTATAAACTGAGGATCATCACAGATAGAACTTTCTTGTCCTTCTGAGTAGCAGATAACTGCATCACAAACTGTAAACGACCACTCTGCTGGAGCACTTTCGCGATCCAATTGCCATGAGAAGCTTTCGTTCTCTGTTCCTGAATTTGTGACAGTAAAGGTGTATTCTATTTCTTCATCTGTGACAACGCCTTCCATGGCGCCAGCAGCCTCCAGTACAAGCTGAGAAAAGCCACTTGTAGCAAAAAGTAAAAAAGAAAAAAGTAAAATGTTCCTCATAAGCCTTCTCATTTCTACAAATATAAAGATTTTAAGGCATTTTAGTTTCTGAAAGAAACGTTAATATCTAAGAAAGTCGCAATAAGTTCAAATTCAAATTTCTTTCTGTCTATCAACTTACAAATTATTGCTTAATTATGACTAAAGGTTTGGCAATCAGTGCTTTATCGTTTCGAACTATAATTTGGTACATTCCCTCAGGCAATTCATTTACTGGTAGTATTAATCTATTTGAGCCAACTATTATTCTGTATTTTTTTGTCATAACAGAATTTTCCAATGAGTTAGCCAATTCTATTTGAATTTCGGTGCTTTCTGTACTAACTAGGTCAATATTTGTCTCTGATATTGCTGGATTAGGATAAACATTTAGATTTGAGATTGGATTATAAGTCTCCTGAGTCCGAGAATTCAAATCTAACTGACCTTCTACAGCATGGACTATCTCACCCGTTTCTATGTCTAGAGCTAAGGCAACAAGCGTAATTTCTTGTTCGTCAAAAAATGATGGTAGAATATAATTGATCTCATGTGTATTATTCTCACCAACATTGCGATCGGCTATAGAATTTATTATGCCATCATAAGCACCAAACAGTTCTCGGACTACATCATTATAGACACTATTAAAAGCTGGAACAGGATTTGGCAGTTCACTCCAGTTGACTCCATCTACCCCAGACAGATCTATATTGGCTACTTCAAAGCTGAAGTTATTTGCCTGAGCAAAATCAGCTGATTCTCCCGTGATGTTGTCTTCCAGAATCATAACACTATATCGATGAGTTTCGGGGCTAAGGGCAGTATGCGCATTGGAACTGACAACTATGTCTAGAGCTCTGGTCTCTTCATTATAGCTATAGTCCAGCTCCATACTCATAGGTGCAATTCTACTGAATTCTTCAAGAAAATAAGGCTCCACTTCTGGATGGCTGAGATGTCTCTCACGACCTACAAAAGCTGATGGAAAGCCCATGAAACCTACCTGATTTTGTAATCCTAAGTCATAAGGAATATTGACCATTGGGTCATCTGAATGTGAGGAAATATTGATAATCTCATCCGTGTACTTTAGTTCCATAATACCTTTCCAGACTATACCCTCCGGGCACCATCCGCAGGATGTACTGGTAGCTTCTTCGTAGACAAAAGTTTTGAGAGGTGGATTTTCCACCATAAAGAATCTTCTACTAAGCGACTGTCCATCCACAGCTATTCCATTTATCTCAGTGATTACGGCAGTTATATCATACCTGTTTGCAGCAAAAGGAAATAAGTCTGCAAACGTTATGAGGACTGTTTCTTGTGGTCGTATATCTAAGTTATCAAAGACTGTTTCGCCTGCTTGTCCATTTATATCTCCAGCAACAGTGAGGCTGGTAATAACATCAGAGCCAGAGTTGAAAATCTCTAATTCTAATGATCTATTATTCAAATCTTGATAGCGCTCCCCCACCATAGTGACTAGGTCTGCTGAAGTGGTAGAGCTAGGTGTGGTGACAAGTATATCATCTATGGTAAGAGCAAAATTGTCTACACCTATCTGGTTGAATGCAAATCTTATATCTCGTCCTACATAGGCACTGAGATCTAATGACCTTTCTGTCTGAGTAGGATTTTCTCCTAGCTGTTCAAAGGCTATTATTGTAAATTCCTCTGTTGCTGATCCGCCTTCTTCAGAAATCATGACTCTATAATCTTCTAATCTATCTGCTTCAGCAGACAGAGAAGAAGCCTTCCAATGCAGTGCTGTTCCAGTGGCTGGAATAGTTATTAGAGGTGAAATCAGCCAATTGTCAGCTTGTGCTGTGGCATCCAAAAAAGTGGATACCGCCAAGGCTCTAAAATCCGCTGGACCACTTACAGGAACTATATTATAAGAACCTATTAGACCTACAAACTCTGATGCAAGAAATTCCATATCGACATCTACTGTCTGAAAGGTACCTAGGTTCTGTTGTTGGAAATTCTGAAACAGCAGTGTATCCTGAGCTGAGGAAAAACTAACAACGAAAAGGAAGAAGAAAGACAGAAAAAACTTCTGAATATTCATATGTAAAGTAATTATTATGTGTCCAAAGTTAAGAGATACTGCCTTATAATGTCACCTTAATTATAATAGTCACTTCAACCAAAGACAGAGTCAAGAAAATAAAAGGAAGAGTACTACTTAACTACGCTGAATTGCCTTAATAGCTGCTTATTTTCGAGATTTAATTTCAGAAAGTAAGCGCCTGCATCTACCTCATCCAAAGAAATGGCGTGATGATGAATATTGTCTTTATCTAGTGTGCCATGCTTTACTTCTTTTCCCACAGCATTCAGTATGCTGTACTCTACAGCTTCAGCTTTTTCGAGCTCTAAAATCACAATTACTTGCTCAGAAGCAGGATTTGGAAATAGCTCGAGAGATTCATTTTCTCCTAACTCATTTACAGCAACTACACCAGCTATATTGATGTTATCCAAGTACAGCATGTTCCCCCAGCCAGAGGTAAATAAGTATCTGATTACAACTTCCTGTCCAGCAAAGTCTTGAAGGTCTACAGACTCAGAAGCCCATTGGTCTGGTTCCGGGATAAAATCTGTGAGTTGATCAGGACCAGTTGCCAGGTTGCTGCCTTCTTTGTCCCATAAGGTCTGATAAGTCTCCCCACAATCAGTAGAAACTTGAACCTCCATTCTATCTTGCGAATTTCTGAAAGTTGCAGAAGCGTAATCAAAAGTCATAAGAGCGCCTGGCGGAAGCAAAATTCTATCACCGAAGGTCATAGTGCCTTTAGGTTCAAAAATCGTAGTATTCCAAGCAGTAAAGTCGACTCTCAGTGATGACTCCGATTCTGCATAAGCTCCGAATGGGTCTCTTTGAATTTCATCGCCATTGATAACGACCACTGTAGTAGGAATATTAGCTACCAATAGGTTATCTGCTATCTGACCTGTGGCTGTATCTTCAAAGTCTATATCATAACCATCCACAACCTCAGAACTTAAATTCTCAAAACTAAAAGTTGGACTGATATTGTTATGGGTACTTAAATCCCCATCTGAAGCTATTGCTGTAAAATAAATTTCTGAGCTGTAGTCCGGCAAATTGATTGCTGCTAATTCTACCTGATTAGTCTCGCCAGCTGCCAGAGGAAAGTTTGTTATAAAGGTCCTTTCCAATATGTCATTCACAAATAAGTTAACTAAAAAGCTCGCTATGGTTTCGTCTGAATTATTGGTAACTTCTAAACTAGGTGCATACTCTTTAGAGCAAATAGAGGGATTATCTTCATTAAATCTCGATATGGCTAAGTCGGCTATTGCTCTAGACCCTAAGTTGGGTTTAGAGTAGTCTGCATTATGTATTTCTTGGGTAGCATCATCCTGAACAAACGCTACAACACCTAAGGTTCTCGCATCATATACTGTATAGGGAATTTTGGCCTCTCTGATAAAAAATTCTTGGGTGGTTCCAGCAGGAACAGTACCTATATTAATTCCATCTGGCCCAGTCAAAAAAGACTTCATAACTGCTTCGAATTCAGTTAGAAAGGTACTTCCCGGTGGCTGGTCCCATACTACTTCTTCTTCAGTCAGAACTGCTCGTATCGTGCCTCCAGGATAATTATTCTGACCTTCATTAGTTATTATGATGACAACGGTTACTGTAGTCATGTCAGCAGACAGTTCATGATCTACTGTAACCAATATAGGGGAGTCCAATGCAGCTCTTTCATCTATTTCTTCCTGCGTTACTAACTCAAAGGCACTACTGTTACCTACAGTCTTTGCCCCATCCAGTTGGACATTGGGAATACCTACTATCCCGTAATAGTCAGCTCTGGCTTGGACTTCCTCTGGGTTATCCGCATTCATAGGATCGATTCCCGGTGTACTTGCATGGTATCTGATCTGTACCATCCTGTCTATATTATTTTCCAAAATCTGATTCAAAGCAGGAGTCGTTCTTTCGCAAGGAGCACAAGAAGCCTGAGTAAATTCCTCCATCAGCATCGTTCTTACTGATTGTGCTTTGCCCGTTAAAGCAAATATTGAAAGACAACTTGCTAGAAGAAGAGAAGGAAGAAATTTCATAGGATATATAATACAATTAGAAATGAATAATAGAAAGTTAAGTAAAAAACAAAAAACGGAACGTCGTTCGTTCGATAAATTGTCTAGGTATAAAGTCTGTAGTCACAATTACGACAGCTACAGTGTGACCTATTGTACAAGGCAGCTCAAGCTTTTTAGCTCTAAATAAATTTTGTTTGTATTATATTTATTTTTCATTTGTAATCTTCAGAATACAAACGGCTTACAACTATTTATTTGTTCACTTACTGAATGGTAGACTTTGGAGGGAATTAAATTGTCATTATTAGATGCATTTATAAATGCGTCACTAAGAGAAGATGTTAAAGATGGGGACCATACCTCACTAGCATGTATAGATCCGGTAGCTACAGATACCGCAAAATTATTAGTCAAAGATGAAGGGGTTATAGCAGGTGTAGACTTCGCTGAGTATGTCTTTAAAAAATTGGATCCTAGTTGCAGCTTTAAAAGAATGATTGCTGATGGTTCCAAGGTTTCTCATGGAGATATCGCTTTTGAAATTACTACTGGCTCTCAGAAACTACTTATGGGAGAACGTCTTGTACTTAATACCATGCAAAGACTGAGTGGTGTTTCTAGTATGGCTAGAAAATTTGCAGAGCTCGTAGAAGACCTGCCAGTTACAATTCTAGACACAAGAAAGACAACACCGCTGATGCGATTTCTTGAAAAATGGGCAGTAAGAATAGGAGGCTGTACCAACTATAGAGATGGACTCTATGACTGGATAATGATCAAAGACAACCATGTGGATGCCTCTGGTGGAATTATACAGGCGATAAAGAAGGTGCATACCTATTTAAAAGAAAACAACAGAGAACTTGGTATCACAGTGGAAACACGAAACCTGCAAGAATTAGACGAGGTACTTTCTATAGGTGGAATAACAAGAATCATGTTGGATAATTTCGATTTAGATACGCTAAGAAAAGCTGTGAAAATAATAGATAAGCGTTTTGAAGCAGAAGCCTCTGGTGGGGTCAATCTTCAGACTGTCAGAGCTATTGCAGAAACTGGCGTGGACTTTATCTCTGTAGGTGCACTGACCCATTCTGCTGGCTCTCTCGACATGAGTCTCAAAATCAAGGCAAAGTTCTAGTTTTAGGTATAGCTATAAAAAAGGAAGAGGTTATCAAAATTGTCAAATTCTGATAACCCCAATAAAAAAGGTGTTTGTTTGTTTTTTTCTAGCTTGGATAACTCATAATTAAGAAGCTTATAAGCATAACAGAAAAAAGTAACACCAACCAGAATCTAAGATCTGTGAGTACATTTTGATCGCCATCACGAATCATGATAAAGTCGGTTTTGGTTAGTAAATGAGTAATGCATTGAGTATTAGTAATAAGTTATGCATTTTAGATACCAAATAGGATACCATAACAATAATCTAATATATGAAGTCTATACCATCTAATTAGATGATTTTGGGGTAGTTATGGCATGGCATTTTTCCATTATCTATTAAGCCTTGACAACGGTCTGCTTATAGATAAATCATATAAAGTATGTCTATGATAACATGAGAATAAGTATCTAAAAAATACCCAAAACATTTAGGCGAGGAAGTAGCATCTGAGCATACAACAAAGAACTAAAATCAGCCACTAGGCTTGTGCCTGTACTAATTGTTGCTTTATACCCTTGACAAGAGAGGGGCCAGAATAGACCATACCAGAGTAGACCTGTACCAAGTCAGCACCTGCACTCAGCATATCTAAAGCATGTTGCGGTTCAGTAATTCCTCCTACCCCAATGATGGTAAGCTGAGGGCTTTTCTTTCTTATATACCGCACCACTTCTAATGATCTCTGTCTTACTGGCAATCCACTCAGACCGCCATTACCTATTTCCTGGATAGTGCTATCAGAAGTCTGTAGACCTACTCTTGATATCGTAGTATTGGTGGCTATTATACCATCTACTTTTTGTGATTCTAAAATATCCAGCACATCATCTATCTGGGCTTCATTGAGGTCGGGGGCAATCTTAAGGAGTACTGGAATCTTGCTGTCTTTGGCGGCTCTGAGATTCATTATGTGTGCCAGTAATCTGGTCAAAGGTTCTTTATCTTGCAGAGAGCGCAGGTCAGGCGTATTAGGAGAGCTTACATTGACTACAAAGTAATCTACCAGCTGATATAGTTTGTGGAAACACTTTTCGTAGTCATCTATTGCCTGCTCATTAGGAGTTACTTTATTCTTACCGATATTGCCTCCTACTATAAGCCCTTTCTTACCATATTTTTCCAGACGATTTACCATGGCATCTACACCTTCATTATTGAAGCCCATTCTGTTTATCAGACCTTGATCTTTGGGAAGTCTGAATAATCTGGGTTGTGGATTTCCTGACTGGCCCACTGGTGTCACAGTTCCGATTTCTACAAAACCGAATCCAAGTGCCGCCATGGATTTGTAATACTTTCCATCTTTATCAAAGCCAGCTGCAAGTCCGACAGGGTTAGGGAATTTTATGCCGAGGACTTCTTTTTCCAATGAGGGGTGCTCCAAAAAATAAATGCTTCTAACAATACTGCCAAGGACAGGAATAGCTAGAAGCATTCTAAAAAGAGTTGTCGTCAATTTATGAGCCTGCTCTGCTGGGAGTAAGAAAAGCAGGGGTTTTAAGACGGTTTTGTACACTTATTTTATTTCAGCTGTGAGTTTTTCTAAATCTCTCACAAGTAAGCGTTTTCTATTGAATGTTAATATATCTGATGACCTTAATTCATTAAGTACCGTAGTTACAGTCTGTCTAGATGTAGCAGTAAGGTTGGCAATTTCCTGATGTGTAATGAAATTTCTTACTACCCATTCGTAACCTACTCTTTGCCCTCTTTTCTTGACAAGGTCTTGGATAAATTCTACAATCCTACTCCTAGAATCTTTAAAGACCAAGGACTCTAGTCTATTTTCCATCTCTAGGACTTTGGAGCCCATCATTTTCATGAAGAACATACTGAGACTTCCGTGATCTTTTATCAAAGTATTGAGACTGTTGGATTCTATAGTGCATAGCTTAGCTTCTTCTACTGCTATAGCATAATCTCTTCTCGTGGTCTCTCCTACTAGTGATAGTTCTCCGAATACTTCACCCGGACTAAGAATGGCTTTAATTATTTCTTTGCCATCATCCGAAGACGACCCGATTTTTATCCGCCCTTCCACAAGGAAGTAGATAAGTTCGCTTTTGTCTTCGGGTAAATAGACGTAGTCTCCTTTTTTTACAACTTTTAGGTGATCATCTTTTTGGTGTTCTCCTAACTTGCTTGGGCATAAAATTTTACCGACGTCTATGTTCTCTAAATACCATATAGAATTATCCTTCATGATAATCGAATTATTGTGGTTTTAATCTAAACTGATCATAGAATTGGCCAAAATCTTGATTTGTTTCTTTAAACAATTCTATCTTTTCGATAGTAGACAAGACCTTAGTCTTTTCTGGTATTTTATAGTCGGGGAAGGCACTTAATTCGACTTTAAATAAAATTTCTATTTCTTTTGCTGGAAATCTAGTTCTTATCTCTTCTATAAGCTTTAAATCCTGCTTCAACATTTCAAGGTAGATTTCAGTTGGTGTCAAAATTGTTAGTCGATCACCGTCCAACTCTATCTTAGTGTTGTCTATTGCAGTTTTAAACGAATTATACTTAGACTTGTTCTTCCATTCATGAAGAATTGATGCAATATATTTTACAGTAAAGGGACGAACCGTATTTTTCTTAACAGTTTCTTCTTGTGTAATTTCTGCTACCAACTGGTCTATATCCGCAGAAATACTAGGTGTCAGCGATAAATACTTCTTTTTTACAGCAGACTGAGTCTCCGTTTTTTTTACTATTTCTTTAACAGGATTTTTAGACAGTTCTTCACTGACAGACTTTGTTTTACTGACCTGTGAGCTGATAGAGTTTTTCAAATTTACAGAACTGACAGGTGTAGATGAAGGCATTGTCTTGGGTTTTTCTGCCTCTGATTTAACTAGACTTTTTTTTTCTAAGACCCTATTCATATAAGCCATCTTGCTAAGGCCTATTTCCATAGTCAGTCTTTTATTCTGAGATCTTACAAGGTTTAGGTCTGCTTTTTCTACAATAGAAAGCGATGAAAGTAAAAAAGAGGAACTGGCTAGCTGCGCTTGATTCTCATATCGTTTCATCAGACTCTCACTGATCTCCATAAGTTTGGCCGTCTGGATATCTTTGACCAAAAGCAATTGTCTTAAATGTCCCAGTAAGCCCAAGGTAAATTGTTCCACCTCGAAACCATTCCTTACTATTTCATCAAACTTGAGCATAATAGCAGGAAAGTCTTCCTTTATAGCTGCATCTACAATTTCAAAATAGTAGTCATGATCTAGTACATTCAGATTATTAGCTACATCTTTATAGCTGATAGGTCCTTCTATCGTGCTTACGATCTTATCGTAAATAGACAAAGCATCTCTCATAGCCCCATCTGCCTTCTGGCCTATAAGATGCAGAGCCTCCTCATCAAATTCTCTTTTCTCTTTTTTAGCAATGTCTCTTATCTGAGTAACAATATCCTTCACCTGAATTCTCCTAAAATCAAAGATCTGACAACGCGAGAGAATGGTCGGAATGATCTTGTGCTTTTCGGTAGTTGCCAGGATAAATTTTGCGTAAGGGGGAGGTTCTTCTAAGGTTTTAAGAAAAGCATTGAAGGCTGCCTGGGACAGCATATGGACCTCATCTATAATATAGATTTTATAAGAACCTTGTTGCGGCTGGAATCTGACCTGATCATTAAGTGATCTGATATGATCCACACTATTGTTAGAAGCTGCATCGAGTTCGAAAATATTGAAGGAGGCATTGTCATTGAAAGAAGTGCAGGCACCACATTCTCCACAAGCATGAAATTCTGGACTTAGATTCTGACAATTGAGTACTCTGGCCAGGATTCTTGCCGAGGTTGTTTTACCGACGCCTCTAGGTCCAGAGAATAGAAAAGCATGAGCAAGCTTATCATTTTTAATCGCATTTTTTAGGGTAGTTGCTATATGGTCTTGACCGATAAGTTCGTCGAAATTTTGTGGACGATATTTTCTGGCAGATACTACGAAACTCATATGATCAAAGGCTTGGCAGCTAAGATATAACCAAATCTGATATATATGAGATTGGGCTTCCTTCAATTATTCACAAGAATGGCCCTCGGTGTTAGAAAACCGTCAGTTTGAATATCAAAAAAACCACCAAAAGTTAAGATTTGTCTAAAATCAGGACATTTCTGCACTTTAACATACTAGGCATAGGGGTAACAAATTCATGCTTTTGTCTACTACTATGAGAAAACTCGTTAATAACACCTTTAAATAACTCAATGCGTTCGCAAAATGTAATCTACATTGCGATGTTCTTTTGCTTATTAAGCTTTCCATCGTTTGCTAATGATTCGATCGTAATAGATAGTTTTACTCTGGTTCAAGAAACTTGTGAACTTTCTAATGGCGAGCTCACAGTGCATATTTCAGGAGACACTTCTGGTCTCAGCTATTCCCATGATAACGGACTTACCTTTCAAGATTCAAATGTTTTTAGTGGATTATCCAGTGGCGACTACTTGGTTTTGGTCACCGATGGTAATTGTAGAGTCAGAAAATCTGCACAAATAGGAGATGCACCTAATCCCATATTAAATCTTGAGGGTGATTGTCTAGATGGTCTAAATAGAATTCAAATTGTGCCAGAGGTGGAAGGCGGTATTCCTCCCTACACTTACCAATGGGAAGGACCTAATAATGACAGCTATTCAGACAGTGAACTCAGTTCAGTTATACCAGGGACTTATCATCTTACCCTCACTGATGCCTTAGGTTGTTACATTTCAGACAGTTTGACCTTTGACTTTTGCTGTGTACTTGACTTGGATTGCTCACTGGCAGATGAGAATGTGCAGTGTGCCAGCGCTCTGCCGATTCTACCTAGTGTTTTTGAAAGCAATCTGACTAGGGACGAAACTATAGAGGAGCTTGCTTTATTAGGTATAGATGTCATTGCAACAGGATGTGGCGATCTAAATGTAATCATTAATGATAGCTCAGACAATCCTTTAGATTGCTCACAAAGCAGCTTGAATGTGACAAGAGAATATATAATCGCTGACAACCATAGTTCGATCCGGTGTTTGCAGGAATTCACTGTGGAAAATTTTGTACCTGCTAGCTTAATAACTGAAGCGAGGAATCAAAGTAGTAGTTGTGACACAGATATTCAAGTAGAATTCCAACAATGGTTAGAAGATCTTGGTGGAATGCAATATGATGCTTGTTCAGATCCACTCACTTTTAGCATGGAACCAGCTATTCCGACGATAGAAGAGCACTGTGGTGCTTCATCTACGGTAAGATTTATAGTAGAAGACGGCTGTGGAAATATAATAGAAAGCACTGCAGACTATTCTGTCATAGATAATGAAAGTCCATCTATAGATTGCCCTGACAATCTTGTTATCACTGCTGTAGACAGTACTCTCAGTCAAAAAATAGAAGATTGGAAAGCACAGGCTTCAGCCACAGATAACTGCACTATAGACCTTTTGATAACAAATGATTTAGCTGCAAATTTTTCGGACCCATGTAGTCTGGAAGATATTCCTGTATTGTTTGAGACTACAGATGATTGTGGACTCCGCTCTGAATGCAATAGCACGATAGAGATAGACTTGGCAGCTCCTGCACTTAGTTGTCCATCAGATCTGGTAGTGGAATGTATCGATATAGATTTTGAAGACTCAGTACAAGATTGGATAGATGCAATGATTGCGAACACTGATTCTGAAGCATTGGAAATAGAAATGCCTAGTGATTTTTCTAATGCAATGTGTGATGCTGTGTTTGAAGTCATATTCTCAGTTGATAATGAATGCTCAGTAAATAGTAATTGTCGTTCTAACATTATTATATCTGATGAGCAAGCACCGGAACTAAGTTGTCCTGATGATCTTTTGATCAATGTCCAAGAAGGTAACAACGAAGCTCAAGTGCTTAATTGGTTATCCAGCACCTCTGCTACCGATTGCAATGAATATGACATTACACCTGACTTGATCCTTGATTTCTCAGAAGACTTATGTTCTGGGAGCATTCCAGTTGTCTTCGAGGCCAATGATATTTGTGATAATGTAAGTACTTGTGAAAGGACAGTAACTATAGTAAACAACTCAGCTCTAAGTATTATTTGTCCTGAGCCTATAAGCATTAATTGTGCAGACCCCAACCTAGATCGTGAGGTCCAAAGATTTATAAACTCTATAGAAGTGAGCTCTTCTAATAATGCATATGAGCAGAACATGGTCTATGATGAAGAAAGCGTTGTTACTCTTTGCGATGAAATGATCACCATAGACATCAGTGCATTTGTAAATGACATTTGTGGGCAATCTGCAGAATGTTTCACTACTATTCTACTAGTCCCTGAACCTCGTATTTTTATTCCTAACGTATTTTCCCCAGATAGAGATGGATTGAATGACAGATTTACTGGTTACACCAATGGTTCTATAGAAATGGTGAAGTCTCTTCAGATTTTTGATAGATGGGGAAATAAAGTATTCGAGAATTATGATTTTCTTCCAAATGAGGAAAATGAAGGCTGGGATGGCTTGTACCGTGGCAAAGTGGTAAAAAATGATGTTTTTACCTATTACTTTGTTTTTAAAGACATTTTTGGCTCAGAAGTAGAGGAAGTGGGAAGCATACAAGTTCTTAAAAGATAAAAGGAGAGAATCTCCAGTATTGCCAATTATAATTCTCTATTCTGATAATTCAAAAGAATTATTGAAAATTACTACGTCATCGATTGGCTGAAAATTTGATTAATTAGAGTTCCACCGACACAATTTTGATGTCCAATTCGTTACATAGAAATAGGTTTTAGCCTAATTTCGTAGTCTTGACAATTCCCCAATCAGACTTCGAATCCGAATTCCGATTCATATGTTAATTTTGTGTAATACTTGGTTCAATTATTGATTTAAATCAATTCTAGTACACAAGTACTTTATAATCCAACATGAGACTAATTATTCTATCCTCACTACTGAGCTGCATCCTTATTGTGCTAAGTGCTAACGATGCACTTAACGACTCCCCAAAGAAGGAAAACAATGGTTTGGTAATTAATTGCCCTCCTAGAGACACTATCGTGATAGATTGTCTACCACAGATTCCGAGCGAAGTAAGGATAGGGAATGCTATGAGTACTTCTGCAGACTTAAGTTATTTTACAAATCTTGGTGGACAGATTGTCAATAATTGCAACGACATTGTTATACAAGCACAAGATGTTCCTCCCAACGTTCCAGTGACGGATTGTTCCGTGGAAAAAGTATTTAACAGGCAAATTATCGTCTATGATGGTCCTCCAGGAGGTAGTACACAAAATGAAGAATGCACAGTAACTTATAGAGCCGCTGTACCTTATTACTTGCAAAGGATCGGTTCCACTCCTCCACCTTTCACGATATCTTGTGATGAAAATGTGAATGATGTATTCTTAAATTGGTTAAATGATTTTGGTGGGCAAGAATTTGGATCTTGCAGTCCAATTTCATTAGTAAATACAATACCTAGTCCTCCAGTCCTAAACTATGGAACATCACCAACCAATCCCATTGGTTGTGGATCATTAAGCAATCCAGGCAATGGGTTTGTGGCTGTTCAGTTTAATGTACAAGATACCTGTGGGTGGGTTGCCAACACGATAGCCAGTTTTTTTGTAAGAGATACAGAAGCTCCTGACATAGTATGTCCTGATGATCTTACCCTAGACATTTCAAATCCAAATCTTATCCAAGAAATAGAAGGACTTACAGCAACAGCAACAGATAATTGTTCAAGCTTCGATGTCACTAATCTTTTTGACGCATCTACAATGCCTTTAACAATGGAATGTAACGCCTTTGAAGTTCCAGTCAATTTTGAAGCTATAGATGAATGTCAAAATCGATCAGCTTGCAGCACTTCAGTTGTTATTGAAAATAATAGAGAACTGGTGATTAACTGTCCCCCAGACACTTTAACTCTGCAATGTGGGTTTAGTAGAAATGACAGTTTATTCAGAAGGTGGAGTTCCAATATATCTGCCATAAACAGGTTGGGCAACTCTATAACCTCGCTAGTGACAATTTCTTATGACATGTCAAATTTCCGTGGTGGTCTATGTGATACCATGACCCAAGCGACCTTCAGTATTACTGACCCAGCTTGTAGCGAAAGCCAATCTTGTACTGGTTTTGTAACTATTATTGATACAATCCCTCCTGTTTTTCCAGACTGCCCACCAGACATGATGGTAGATGCAGATAATCCAAACCTGAGAGATACAATACTAAACTGGGCAGCAAGGTTCCGAGCCTTTGATCAATGTAAGGATCAGCTAGATACTTTTTTCAATTTCGACCCCAGCTTCTTGAGCCAAAATTGTGGAGAAGTCAATATGACCATCACATACACAGCCAATGATGGTTGTAATCCAGAATCGGATTGTACACGTGAACTTTTTGTGAGTGATAACGTCACCTACTTTTTTCCAAATTTCCCCGGAGATCTAACGATTAATTGTGATCCCATAAACAATGGGCTGGTACTAGCGGAGTGGCGTAACCAGATGTCAGGAGCAAATACTTTAGGGGAACCCTTTGGACCGGTCAATGGGACAGTCCAACCTGAAGATATGCGCCTGCTAGCATGTACACCAAATTCATTTATACTAGATACTCTGTTTTTTGAGAATCCAGTCTGTGGGATTGTAGTAGATACTGTAGCTAGGATCTTTGTCGAAGATAATATTCCGCCAACTTTAGTGTGCCCAAGAGACACAGCTTTCTTTGGCATCGTAGACTCACTTCTACCTGAGATAACGGACTGGATAGGAACTGCAGAACTGATAGATGTCTGTGGAGGATCTGTTTCTGCACTAAATTTCTCCACCTTCATGTTTAATATTCCTTGTGAGGCGTCTATCACCAATGAAATATTATTTACAGGAGAAGATTTTTGTGGCAATGACGTCGTGAGCAATTGCAACAGCATGCTCACAATAAATAAAGATTTGGCACCTCGTATAACTTGTCCCCCACCCCTTACGCTAGAATGTGATACCCTAGTAAACAATATAGCTGTAGTACAAGAGTGGATGGATCAGACTATCAGTACGGATAACACCGGAGCATTTATACCTAGCGTTGCATCTATAGATATTGCAGATTTGGATTTTGGAAGCTGTATGATAGATACTATAGTCACCTTTCAGGTAATAGATCCTAACTGTACAAATCAGGAAAGCAGTTGTGTCTCTAGACTGGTTTTTAGAGACACCAGACCGCCTTTTCTTCAGTGTCCAGATAATCTAGAAATAAGTACTGCAGACACCAATTTGTCGGCAAATATAGATGCATGGCTGCTTACCCTGGTCAGTCATGATTGGGGCTGTGGAGATGATATGGCAGATGTCTCGTCTGATCCTGATATGCTGTCCAACCTAGACTTTTGTGCACTGACAGACAATTTTGCAGTGACTTTTACAGCAGAAGATGATTGTACAAATTTCAACCCCGGATGTACTTCATTAATCACAGTCAACGATAACAATCCGACTATAGCTTGCCCTTCCAATCAACTCAATCTACAATGTGGAGATGATGATAATATGGATAGCATTAATATTTGGATAGACTCGGCTACAGCTATGGATAATGCAAGCACTAATATTTCTACAGAAATTTGTCATGATTTCGACTTTGACGACCTAGTAGATACCTGCATGCAAACCATCACAGTTACTTTTAAAGTAGAAGATACTTGTGGTAAGCCGAGCAGTTGTGTTGCACTTATAAATGTAAGAGATGATTTACCGCCAGCCGTTAACTGTCCTACTGCTGCACTACCTTTATTAGCTGGAGACAGTGAAAAGATTGCTAGTTTCAATAATTGGATAAGAAGAATAGAGGCTGAAGATTGTAACGATTATGAAATTTCTACTGATCTAGACACTACACTTATAGAAGGTATAGATTGTAATCCCATGGACTATGATTTTCTGATTACCGTAGTGGATGAATGTAATAATAGCACCAGCTGTCCTGGTCGTGTAGAAATAAGAAATGACATCACTACTACTCTACAAAACTGTGCCTCACCACAAAATGACTTAAGAGTAGAATGCACCCCTGAAAAGGTAGAGATCATAGATGTATGGCTGGCTAGTGTAACTGCACTTGATGACTTATCAGGAGTAGAATTCCCTACTCTACCTAGAAATTTTGATCCAGCGGACCCTACTTTGAACAGTTGTGACACGACTCTGACCGTATTTTTTGATGTAGATGATCAGTGTGGAATATCACAATCATGTAGTCTATTGCTGACTATAGTAGATACAGGAGTGCCGGAAGCTATATGTCCATTGGATACTAGTTTTGTATTAGAAGACCCCAATTTCGATGTTAACGTTGCTGCCTGGCTAGGAGAAATAAGAGGTGAAGATGATTGTATACAAGAATTCGATTTTGACTCTGATTATACCCCAGTTACGACTCTGCCTACCTGTATAAGTTCTCTTGATATACCAGTAGAATTTACTGTAGTTGACCTCTGTGAGAATACATCAAACTGCTCTTCTACACTTACAGTAACTACTGACCAGGTACCAGTCATCAGCTGCCCTCCTAATCGCATAATAGAATGTGGTGATCCGAACACCACAGATATCATAGCAGACTGGATAGACCTAGTAGAAGGCAGAGATGCCGGCAATAATCCTCTGACTCCAGAGTTCAGTTTTGATATAAATGATGTTACGTCCATCGACTGTGACGGAAGTGTCAGAATACTCTTCAGTATAGAAGACGCCTGTAACATTGTGGATACCTGCAGCTCGGTTATCATAGTAGAAGACACCTCTCCACCAGCAGCGATTTGCCCAGATCAGTTGATCATCAATACTACAGATCCAGATGGTCCACAAAAGATGCAAGACTGGCTAGACAGTTATACACCTACTGACAACTGTTCTATACCAATTGCTAGCATCCAAAGTGGCATAACAATTCCGACAGATTTTTGTGATTCTCCTGAAGAAATAGCTGTGGAGTTTTATGCCGAAGACGCTTGTTCCATGCGGGATACTTGTTTTGCAACAATCATGGTAAATAAAGAAGCACCTATAATAAATTGCCAAGACTTCCTCGCCATAGAATGCGGTGAAGACAACAATCTGGATCTCGTAATGGACTGGATAGACAGCTTCACTGGAACAGATAACAACGGAATGACCTTAGCTGTTAGTTCGGATTTTATGCCAGCTGCACTAGGAGTAGAATGCACTAATTCCAGACCTATTAGATTTACGATAATGGATGCTTGCCAAGAAACTAATGAATGCACTTTAGATATAGTTCAAGAGGATACACAAGCACCTATGGTAACTAGTTGTCCTAATTCTACACTGATCGATACTGGTACTCCTAATCTTGATGAGGTGATCAGTCAGTGGCGAAATGGATTTGCAGCTGTAGACCTGTGTAATGTAGCTAATATTTCAGATGATTATAATTTGGTTGTAGAGCAGTTTGACTGTGGATTAGAACAAGATGTCGTTTTTACTGCTGTCGATGAGTGCGGCAACGTAAATGAAGCTTGTGTTGCCAGAATATCTTTTGGGAATGATCAAACTGTATCTATCATTTGTCCTGAGCCTATACAGGTAATATGTAATGACAGCCAGACTTTATCAGCAATCACCTCCTTTTTGTCCGATGGATGGACCATAGCGGAAGGAGAAGATGTTGGAGTTGTTTTTAATATAGAAACGGATGATTTAGATCTCGAATGTTCTGCTCCCTATACTCAAGAAGTCATTTTTACTGCTTCTGACAACTGTAACAATGATGATGAATGCATCAGTAGTATAGAATTTATACCAAATGCACGAGTTTACATACCTAACACATTCTCTCCTTCATTTGGAGGAGATGACTCGTTTTTATCCCTTGGTTCCAATATTGCTGTGCCGATAATAAGTTCATTTAGAATCTATAGTAGATGGGGAGACCTCATGTATGAAGCCGAAAACTTTGATCCAAATGCCGAACGTGGATGGGATGGAAGAAATCAATTTGGTAGCCATGTACAAGGAGTATATACCTACAGGATTCAATATGAGGACATCTTTAATAATCCGTTTGATATAATTGGTACTATTACACTTCTGTAGTACTCTATAATTGGAGAGTTATATTATAGACTTTTGTCATTTAAATTATATTTGCCGTCAATTTACTAATCGACGAGCCTCTCTCTATGCCACTAGATAAGTCTATAAAGTCCGTACTCATAATAGGCAGTGGGCCTATCATTATAGGACAAGCATGTGAATTTGATTACTCAGGAACGCAGGCCTCTCGTTCACTCAGAGAAGAAGGTGTAGAAGTCAGCCTCATAAACTCTAATCCTGCAACGATCATGACAGATCAGATTACTGCGGATTACATCTACCTCAAGCCACTTACTGTACAGAGCCTAAGAGAAATACTCCAAGAGCGCCAGATAGATGCCGTTCTTGCAACTATGGGTGGACAGACTGCGCTTAATCTGGCGATAGAAGCTGGCAAACAAGGTCTATGGAAAGAGTTTAATACAAAACTAATAGGAGTAGACCTAGAGGCAATAGAGCTGGCAGAAAACAGAGAAGAATTCAGAAAGCATGTCATCAAGTTGGGGCTTTCGGTAGCACCTTCTTATATCGCCAACTCCTTTCTAGAAGGTAAAGATGCCTCTCAAAAAATTGGCTTTCCACTTGTAATCAGACCTTCCTATACCCTAGGCGGAACTGGTGGTGGATTTGTAATGGAAGAAAAAGATTTTGATGAGGCACTGAGAAGAGGTCTTGATGCCTCCCCTACTCATGAGGTTCTTGTAGAAAAAGCCGTTCTTGGCTGGAAGGAATATGAACTAGAACTACTAAGAGATAATAATGATAATGTCGTCATCATCTGTACTGTAGAAAATCTAGATCCTATGGGTATCCATACAGGAGACAGTATTACTGTAGCGCCAGCGATGACACTTTCAGATACTGCCTATCAGGAAATGCGTAATCAGGCCATCCTTCTTATGAGAAGCATGGGTAACTTTGCAGGAGGTTGTAACATTCAGTTTTCAGTAGATCCAGCCACTGAGCATATAATATGTATAGAGATCAATCCAAGGGTAAGTCGTTCTTCAGCACTGGCTAGTAAGGCTACGGGATATCCGATAGCTAAGATTGCTGCCAAGCTGGCCTTAGGCTATAATCTAGACGAACTGAAAAATCAGATTACCAAAACAACTTCAGCCTACTTCGAGCCTACCTTAGATTATGTCATAGTAAAAATGCCTCGATGGAATTTCGACAAGTTCTACGGCTCAGACCATACACTAGGTCTGCAAATGAAATCTGTGGGTGAGGTAATGGCCATAGGTAGAACTTTCACTGAAGCCTTACAAAAGGCCTGTCAGTCTCAAGAGAACAATAGAGCAGGTCTTGGTGCTGATAAAAAAGAATGGATAAAAACTGAAGACATATTAGAGCGACTGGAAAAAGCTAGTGACGATAGAATCTATCGTGTAAAAGATGCAATCAGACTAGGTGTGCCGCTCAAGACCGTACACAAACTGACTAGAATAGATCCTTGGTATCTGAAACAAATCAAAAAATTGGTCAATCTAGAAGATCAATTACAGAAGTATAATATTCCTGATGACATCCCAGAACCATTCCTCAGAGAACTAAAGGTCAATGGCTACTCTGATGCACAAATAGCTTGGCTGATGCGTATCGATGAGGAAGCCATTACCAAATACAGAAAGAAACTAGGTATCGTCAGAACCTACAAGATGGTAGATACTTGTGCAGCGGAATTCGAAGCACATACCCCCTACTTCTACTCTACATTCGACACCGAAAATGAAAGTATCAGCTCTGACAAAAAGAAGATTGTGATACTAGGTTCTGGACCAAATAGAATAGGTCAGGGCATAGAGTTCGATTATTGTTGCGTACATGGTGTACTTGCAGTCAAAGAAGCAGGTTACGAATCTATAATGATTAACTGTAATCCGGAGACTGTTTCTACTGATTTTGATGTGGCAGA
>CAZKXO010000003.1:0-36529 GCA_964556525.1 uncultured Saprospiraceae bacterium | reverse complement strand
GCGGCAAGCGCACACACGTCAATGTCATGGATGACTATATTGGGCACCTGCTTATATCAATAATTGGGTAAGTATGATAAATCCGCTGTCGCATAAACTGAATGGGGGAGACGCAAGCCAGTGGTTCTTGTATGGTTTTATGTACTGTGTCATAGTCCTCGTTATGGGCTTCAGAATGATGGCAAAGTATCAGCATAATAAGTATCAGATTGTCAGAACTATAAGCGTCATATTTTTCCAACTAGGCTTTGCTTTTCTGATACCTCAGTTTATAAGTAAACTGAATGTTCGAACTGGTAGTAATATTCCTGCAATAGACCTTAAGAATATATGGCCTCTTGATTATTCACTTTTTGCACCTTACAATCTGGATAATTTGTTGTCCAGTAGTTGGGGAATGGCAGCATTGATTTGGGGCATAGGATTGATATTCTTGGCAGTTCCATTGATGACTTATTTCTTTGGTAAGAGATGGTATTGCAGTTGGGTCTGTGGATGTGGAGGACTTGCAGAAACTATGGGTGATCCATACCGACAACTTTCAGACAAGAGCCTAAAGGCATGGAGATTTGAAAGATACATCATTCATGGTGTCATGGTGGCAGTTGCAGTGATGACTGTATTGGTATTGTATTCCTATACAATTCAAGGAAATGACTATATGAACTTTGGAATTTTTAGTGCAGGTGGATTAAGATCATGGTATGGCTTTTTAATAGGTGCAGGATTTTCAGGTGTTGTAGGTACAGGATTTTACCCTGTCATGGGTAATAGAGTATGGTGCAGATTTGGTTGTCCATTAGCTGGTTACCTAGGCTTAGTACAGAAGTTCAAAAGTAAATTTAGAATTACTACAAATGGAGGCCAGTGCATCTCTTGTGGAAACTGTAGCACTTACTGTGAGATGGGAATAGATGTAAGATCATATGCTCAGAAAGGACAAGATATAGTAAGATCTAGTTGTGTAGGCTGTGGTGTTTGTTCTGCTGTATGTCCACGTGGTGTATTGAGATTGGAGAACTCAGCTGGAGATGTTGCTACAAGAACAGACACTTTGCGTACCGTACATATTACCGCTGACGAAATCAAAATCTTGTCTTAAGACAGGGTTTTATATTAAGAGCCAAGAACTATTGTAGATGAAACGGATCAATCTGAATATCAATAACAGAAAAGATATCAAACTGTCAGCCAATCTAGAATTGCCTGAAGATGCAGAAGCACACAGTTATGCAATCTTTGCACATTGTTTCACATGTAGTAAAAATCTGGGCGCTGTCAGAGCCATCAGTAAAGCCATGACCAAGCACGGGTTTGGTCTCTTGCGATTTGATTTTACGGGACTCGGTAATAGTGAAGGAGAGTTTGAAGATTCTAGTTTCACCTCTAATGTGCACGACCTAGTCGATATGGCACAATTTCTCACTGAGAATTATAGTGCCCCAAAATTATTGATAGGGCATTCCCTTGGAGGGGCGGCAGTGTTATTTGCCAGTGCCCAGTTGGAAACTGTCAAAGCAGTTGCGACTATAGGCGCTCCATCTGCTCCTCAACATGTCCAACATCTTTTTGGCCATAGTTTGGATACCATAAAACAGGAAGGAAAGGCAATGGTCAATATAGGAGGAAGACAGTTTCCGATATCATCAGAATTTATCACTGATCTGGAGTCCAAAGATTTACCAAAAGTTTTGAAAAAGGTAGACGAGTCTATTTTGATTATGCATTCTCCACAAGACAATATTGTGAGCATCAATCACGCCTCGGAAATCTATCTCAATGCAAGACATCCCAAGAGTTTTATTTCACTAGATGGAGCTGACCATTTACTGAGTAAAAAAGAAGATGCAGTCTATGCAGGCAACATTATAGCGCAGTGGGCGACAAGATATTTAGGTGCAGAAATCCCTGAATTGTAATTACACCTAGACCACTCCTAGCCAAGAAGAATTTGCATTGTAATTCTCTGTAGGGAGGTTCATAACCTGCTTCTGAAAAGTATTGATGAGATTAGAAACATCCGTTCTTAATCTGTCTATAGACTTATCGACCAGGTCCTTATTGAATCCTGCAGCACCCATTTTAATAATGTGGTGGGACATAATGATTTTTGCTATAGCTCTGCCTAATAGTACCAGTTTTCTCTGCGGCATCCCTTTGTCGAGATTGAAATTGATGTAGGACTTGAATAGGGTAGCGGCTTCTGAAGAAAATGTATAAGTCTTCAAAAATTCCAATAGGTTAAAAATCTTTGCTTTGAACATTTTTTTGAAAACCATCTCTGTTAACTGCGTATAGAGCATATCGTTTGGTCCTTCGAAGATCTGGAAAGGTCTGGTGTCCAAGATAGATCGTGATCCTAGACTCTTTATATGATATCCTTTTCCTCCTTGTAGCTGCATCAATGTCTGCGCAGAATCTTGCATAAGATCTGAAACGATAGCCTTGAAAGTATTGGCCAAAATGCCAGATAAGGATAGATCCTTTTTGATACTGGTATTAGAAGCTGAGTAATGACACATGGCAGAACAGATGGTGTAATTGCTTTCCATTCTTACCAAGTCACATTGTATCTGGTCGAACTGTAAAAGCGAGTTTCCTCTGACCATTCTTTCCCTACAGTACTTGGTTGCTTCATCCAAGGCTCTCTTTACAAACCCAATGGCCATGCCTGGAAATTGCATTCTACTTCTGTGAAGTGTATCCATCAGCATCTTAATGCCTGTCGTTTCTGGCTCAAGTTTATGTGTCCCTGGTAATACAATATCTATTTCGTTCTTTCCGTAAGGAATAGGGTAGAGTCCATTGTTGTTATATAGTTCGGTTACTTCTATGTGTTGTTGAGGATCTGCATCATCAGTAACAAATAGATCCACATCTCTACTCAGTGCACCTGAAGAAGTTTTTTTCCTTGCAGCTACGAGCCAGTAGTTAGCTAAGCCTGTAAGTCCTTGCCAATGTTTGGTACCATCTATCTTATAGCGACCAGATTCGTCTTGGCTATAAGCTGTTTTCATGTTCAAGGCATCACTACCATGACCGGGCTCGGTAATCATGAGGCCACCCATATTCTGTTGAGAAAGGAATTTCTTGAATATCGGAACCTTAATGGCTTCTTGCCCAAATTTTGCAAAGGGTTCTATAAACAATGCGATGTTGATACCAAATATTAGCGTAAGTGGAACAGATTCGTAGGAAGCAGCTTCCAGGATACTCATGCACTCCTTTGGATGTGCACCCCTTCCTCCATACTCACTTGGTATCGCAGAGGAAAGTGGTACATGTTCCATGATTTTTTCAAACATCCCATCTGGGAACTTTCGCTCTGTAAAATGAGACTCTTCCTTATTCATCTCCTCAAATAGCTCTGCCAACTTCTTCTTGAAACTGGACAAGAATTCACTGAACTCCATGGTTTTATAACTTGGAAGAGAAAGTAATTTACTCATGTGGTAGGAAATTATTGAAAAGACAGAAAAGCTCGGTCATAATACAGCAAGGTAGTTTAAAATTTGGCATTTATCTCAACTTAGACTGTATATATTCCATCTGGTTTCAATATGACCTTCTTTTGTTTGTACAAATTGCCTAGTGCCTTTTTGAACAACTTCTTGCTCATCCCGAAGGTTTCTCTGATATCAGCAGGATCACTTTTGTCAGTAAATGGGAGGAAACCATTCGAATCAAGAAGTAGGCTCAAAATTTTAGCAGCATTCGGTTCTATGCTTTTATGGCCTATAGGAGTCAGACTTAGGTCTATTTTTTTGTCAGGCCTAATAGGTTTTATATAAGCTTTCAGTTCTTGTCCCGGACTGAGTTTTTCAAAAACCTCATTCTTATAGATGAGTCCTGCATAGTATTGCTCTACGACGGCCTTATAACCTATAGGTGTTTCTTTATAGATAAGACAATCGACTTCCTTGCCCATGTGTATATCTTCATCTGCATGTGGGTCTAGATAACCTCCTAACTTGGTTGTTCCTACCAGTCTTTCTGTTATTTCATCGAGATACATGTAGACGACATGCTTTTCTCCTGGTTTTATTTTGACCGCTTGGTTGCTGAATGGAACGAAGAGTTGTTTTTGTAAGCCGATATCACAAAAGGCACCATTATCATTCACATCCGAAAATTCCAGATAGGCAAAGTCAGACACAGTAATCAATGGCTGCTGAGTCGTAGCGACTTCTCTATCATTAGAATCACAATAGACAAAGACTTCTATTTCATCCTCCAATTTCATTTCTTCTGTGATGAATGCGTTGGGTAACAAAACCTCATCCTTATCTTCATCATCCATAAGGTAGAACCCTTGAGGCATCTGCCTATTTATTCTTAGTGATTGATATTCTCCTATTCTAATCATTTGTTTCTTGCTAGTGGGCAAGGTAGGGACTTTTTGATTGTTTTAACTTCTTGTTTAACTATTAATAGGAACTAAAGCCGATAATAGCTTGTAAGGATATTGTAGCTATTCACAACATCTTCGGGATTATCAAAACAAAACAACTATTACTCTCTTTCTGGCTGCTTGTTCTTGCAGCTTGTTCTGCATATACCCAGACCAATTTTCTTAATCAAGCCAACGCTGCGCTTAAGAGTAAAGATCTATCGCAAGCAGAGACTTACCTAGTCGAAGCAGAAGATCATTGTGGAGAACCATATAAAGTCCAATACAGTAAAGCCATCTTGGCTGCTTTATCAGGGGATTATCATTCAGCAAAATCTTTACTCGATGCTTGCGTTGCTACTGATGCTAAAGATCCAAAATCCTATTACAACCGAGCCTTGATCCAGCTGGAACTTAAAAATTTTCATGGTGCTATAGTCGACTTTAGATTGGCTGCCAGTCTTGGGCAGAAAGGAGCAAGGAAGAGCGCAGACAAAGCCATTAATCTTAAGCAGCGCTCAGAGGCTAAATTATTTGATACCTACCTAGCTTATGGAAAAACTGAATTTGAAAACGGAAACTACAGTTCAGCAAGAATCTATTACGAAGCTGCTTTGGAATTACGACCTCAGGAAACTGCTATCTATTATGAGAATGCCTTGATGGGGCATCTCGAAAAGAATCCGATCGTTGTATTAGAGGCCTTAGCTAAGATACCTAATGTGGAACTCACGCCTTCAGAATATATAGAATATACCCTGCTCAAAGCTTATAGCTTGGGACGTGTAAATAAGCTGCTGGAAAGTGTCAAACTACTGGAACGCCTTATAAGATTAGACAGGAATAATGATCCACGTCCCAAGGAATTGCTCAGTTATTATTATTTACGATTGAGCAGATATGACGATGCAGTCAATATTCTGAAAGGTCAGGTCTACAAGAATCCGGTAACATATGTGGTCGC
Organism: uncultured Saprospiraceae bacterium; assembly: GCA_964556525.1. Lineage (GTDB taxonomy): Bacteria > Bacteroidota > Bacteroidia > Chitinophagales > Saprospiraceae > RFSX01. The sequence continues at coordinate 31,175 of CAZKXO010000003.1, read as the reverse complement.
GGGTAACGCCGCTATGTATAATCGAAAATTTGATCTGGCTTTGCGCTGTTACAAAAAAGTAAAATTCTTAGATAAAACCAATGTAAATGCAGACATAGGTATGGCACTCTGTCTGTCGGAGAAGGATGAATATAGCCAAGCTGTAGAACTCATTGATTCATTGGCTATTGTGCAACCTGAAAATTTCCATGTCTGGAATACCAGAGGTATTATCTACAAAGACTTAGGCAGACATTACAAAGACAGAAACAACAATCGCAAAGCAAATAACTATCTGATAACTTCAGCACAATCATTTTCCAAAGCCATAGAAATAAATGCTGGCCTACAGCCGAGCTTTGATAATAACAAAGCATTAGCCTTATTTTTCCAGGACAAAGAAGCTGCTGCAGAAAAAATCTGGGCAAGTAACAAAAAACTGGCAAGTCAGAATAACCTGGCAGTTTTGAAAGCCCGTCAGAAGGATTACAGATCAGCTTATTACAAACTAGATAGCTTACAGGAAGTCTACATAGCCACTAATAAAAAGAAAAACCAACTTGTAGACCATAACAGACGATTAGCAAAAACCAGAACACGTTTTGGAAGTAACTATAAATTTGTAACCTACTATTTTCTCACTCAGGACAAAGTTATTCCTGCGGTAGATAATCCCTTCTTTCTTAGTGCTTATGAAGATACTACTGATAAACCCTTCGACTATCTGCTGATATATTCTGACAAAGAATGCAAGGAGAATACCGAACGTAAAAAAGCAAAGAAATCAAAGAAGAAACGACGCTTTGATTTCAAGCTATTCAAAAGGAAAAAGAAAAAGCAGAAAGGAGATTGCCCTACTTTCTAGTTGTCAGAACTGCTCAGTTTGTTATTGAGTAATCGTTCGAATTTCTGTGGAAGCTCAGCTTTGATATGCAAAGACTCTCCAGTCTCAGGATGTACAAATGCAATCTCAGAAGCATGCAGATAGAGTCCTTTGCCCTGAGATGTTTTTCCATTGAGTCCATACGTCTGATCGCCTAAGATAGGATTGCCCAGCTCAGCCATATGAATCCGCAATTGATGACGCCTTCCTGTACTAGGATTCAATTCTACATAATTCAGATACTTGAATTTTGGAGATGGAATTTCTTTTAGAACTTGGAAAATGGTCTCCGCTTTCTTGCCTTTGATTTCCGATTTTATTTCGCCCGAAGTTTTCATTTTGCCTATAGTAATAGCTAGGTATTTTTTTTCTATAGACTTGGTCTCAAAGAGCTTATTGAGTGCCGTAAGTGTGCCAGAGGTTTTTCCTATCAGCAAGACACCAGAGGTCGGATAATCGAGCCTATGTGCAGGTTGTGGCCTGGACAAGGCATCAGGTGCTTCACTTTCCTTGAGTACATGAGGTAGGGCATTGGCAATTGTTTTCAGCTTATTGCCACTGACGACAATGCCAGAAGGTTTGTGTATGATGGCTAGTTGATTATCCTCATACAACACTTGGAGATCTAATTCTAGAATCGGTAGGGAAGCATCAATGGCTTCTTTATAGAGCTCTATTACTTCTCCACCATTGATGTACTTGCTGGTAAAAGCTACTTGTCCATTGACCTTCACTAGTCCCTTGCTTATTGCCTTTTTCATTCCTTTCTTAGAACTGATGGACGCAAAAATTCCAGGCGTATAGTCCGATAATCGGACAGGGGATTCCTGTTGCACAGCAGTATGGGTCTCGATTTTTTCTAGCTTGTTCACTAATAGTGGTTTTAGGGTGACAAAGATAGACTCTAATCTTAATTATTTGGACAAACGACTCTGTTAAAAAAAATAGGTTGATTTATATTCGTGTCACTGTAAAAACTAAATATTCGATTCCTATGTCTGATCTATCTACCCCAGTGGTGACCAAGCAAGTTATGTTGTCTTGCCACGAAAGAATCAAACCCTATATTCACAGAACACCAGTTTTGTCATCTTCGGCTTTAAATGCTATTGCAGGTTGTGATGTCTTTTTCAAATGCGAAAATTTCCAGCGTATGGGAGCCTTCAAAATGAGAGGCGCCACAAATGCCATCCTCAACTTAAGTGATGAAGAAAAATCAAAAGGGGTAGTCACACATTCATCTGGAAATATGGCGCAAGCTGTATCTCTGGCGGCAAAATCACTAGGTATTCCAGCCTACATTGTTATGCCAGAGAATGCTCCTCAAGTGAAGAAAGATGCGGTCGCTGGCTATGGTGGTGTCATTACCGAATGTTACCCATCAATAAAGGAAAGGCAAAAAGCAGCTGATGCTATTGTCGTAGAAAAAGGTAGCACTTTTATCCATCCTTCAAATGATTTGGATGTCATCTTAGGACAAGGTACCGCAGCAATGGAACTGCTGGAAGAACAACCAAACTTGGATTATGTTATGGCTCCTGTTGGTGGTGGAGGATTGATTGCAGGATCTGCTTTGGCCGCACATCATTTTGGAAATGATTGCAAAACAATTGCTGGAGAGCCACGTGCTGCAGATGATGCCTATTGGTCGCTGAAGGCTGGAAAGATTATGTGGAATCTCAAAGCGGACACCATAGCAGATGGTCTTAGAACCCATCTAGGTCATATCAATTTCCCAATTATCCAACAGCATCTGGAAAGAATTGTACGAGTAGAAGAAGGAGAAATAATTGCTGCTATGAGAATGATCTGGGAACGGATGAAAATAATTATAGAGCCATCTTGTGCAGTGCCTTTTGCTGCACTTCTACTGGAATCAAAATCCTTCTTAGGAAAGAAGGTAGGTATTGTACTCAGTGGAGGAAACGTTGATTTGGGAAAATTACCTTTTTAGAAGAAAAAGAAGAATTGCATCACAACTCTTCTTTTCATGGCGACTATTCTGCCCAATCTATAAGTTCTGTAAATTCTTTCTTGTAACCATATGGATCAAAGCCGTTAGACCTTGAGGCCCATTCTTTGACTTTATGATAGTCGGATGTTCCGGCATATTCTGAAGCTCTTAGTAGCAGAGAAAAGGCGGCGACAGCAGAAGCAAATTGATGATTGTGGCTGGCTTGTTCAAAACTAGATACTACGTTCGAAACAGAAAGTTTAAGCAGTTGTGATTTGTTAGAGTTTGGAGACTTGTATCTGAAGTCTACCTCAAAGGCATTTAGTTCTGCTGTAGAGTTCGGAACAGTAACCAATTCATACAAGGCAGTGATGCTCTGGCCAGCAGCAATCTCGGCAGCATCCTTACGGTCATCTTCAAATTCTTCTGTTGTAAGAATTCTATTTTCATAACCAATTAGTCTATACTTACTTACTATATCGGGATTGAATTCTATCTGTACTTTGACATCTTTCGCAACAGTAAAGAATTTATTATACTCTTCTACAAATACTTTTCTCGCTTGCTCTATATCATCGATATATTCGTAAGTGCCATTTCCATTATTGGCCAATTGTTCCATCTGACCTTCTTTGTAATTACCTATTCCTAACCCCACCACTGTAAGAAAGATACCTTTTTCTCGTTCCTCTTCTATCAGTTCTATCAGATCATTCTGCGAAGAGATGCCCACATTGAAATCACCATCTGTACCTAAGATGATTCTGTTATTACCTCCATCTATAAAATTTTTCTTTGCCAAAGCATAGGCCGTTTTAATTCCGCCTTCGCCATTTGTACTTCCATTAGGAGCTAAATAATCTATTGCTCTTAGAATCTTGTTTTTCTTGTCTCCAGACGTCGGTCCAAGTGCTGTACCTGGGTTAGAGGCATAGGTAACTATAGAGACATAATCATCTGCTCTCATTTCTTTAACCATCATCTTCATTCCAGCTTTGAGTAATGGTAGTTTGTTTTGATCTGACATGGAGCCAGAAATATCTACTAGGAATACGATGTTACTGGCAGGGAAAGCAGCTTTTTTCATTTCTTTACCTTTGATGCCTATTCGCATCAGTTTATGTTCCTTTGCCCACGGACATTCACTAATTTCTCCCTCCAATGAAATGGGATGATTTCCTTGTGGTTCCTTGTAGTCAAAGTTGAAATAATTGATCAGTTCTTCTGTTCTTACAGCATCTATCGGGGGTAGGCTTCCCATCCTAAGAAATCTTCTGACATTGCTATAAGCACCACCGTCAGCATCTAAGGAAAAAGTAGAAGTTGCAGACCCCGAGGTCTTTACGAAAGGATTTTCAACGAGCGGATTATATTCTTCAGTATTTCTTGTTACTGGCTCTGTAACTAGTTCTTCGGCAATGCTCATGGGCATCGCTGGAGCCGAAATAGAAGCTGGCGGAGAAGAGAAATGATATGCTCTACTCCTGTTTTGACAAGCTGTACATAGAATAACAAAACAAAAAAGGATTGCTAATTTTTTGATCATAACTTTAATTCTTTAGTGTTGTAAATAAATCTTATAACTCATAGATGGCAACTGCTATTTTATGAACTGTTGGCTAGTGATATGCATTAACATATTATAAGCATTAACTTAAGAGCCTATTCAAAGAATAATAGATGGACAAAAATTCTTACATACCTATAGCCTGTGACTATGTCGACTATATAGAAATACTAGCTATAAGAAGGACTCCAGTCACAATCGCCTATCTGGAACGTGGTGAGGAAATACTCGTAGAAGACGACCGCATTATAACCTGGGAAACGAAGTCAAAGGAAGAATTCCTTATCACGAAAAGCGGCTTAAAAATTAGGATGGATTTTATTATTTCTATCAATGGCCAGAAACCCGGTGACCAATGCAGTATCTGATAGTTACTATATTCGGTAGATCCGTACTTTCTTTTTCTTGAGTCTTGAGTTGTTCAGCAGTTGTATAGTCTTTTCGGATTTATTCCTTTTTACTGCCACAAAAGCACAGTCTGGTTTTATCTCTATAAGTCCCAGTTCTTCTTTTTCAAGTCCGCCTAGCTTGATAAATAGTCCCGCTATATCCCCTTTGGATATCTTATCTTTTCGCCCTCCAGAGACAAATAATGTATGCCATTCTGGTGTTGGGGGCAGATAAGATCCAGATAACATTTCTTCTTCTAGTTCTGGCATGAAATCTCTTGGCTCTTCATCTTTCCAGATGAGTACATAGGCTGTACCTTCAGCATTCATTCTGGCAGTACGGCCGTTTCTGTGAGTAAATTCTTCTTCTCGATTTGGTAGATGATAATGGATGATGAATTTTATTTCCGGTATGTCTAGGCCTCTGGCTGCAAGGTCCGTAGCAATTATGAGTTTGTGAGTACCATTCCTGAATTTTATCAAAGCCCTTTCTCTCTCGTTTTGTTCCAGGCCACCATAGAAACAACCATGCTTAATGTTATTCTCTTCCAGAAATGAACTGACACGTTTTATGCTGTCTTTGTAATTGCAAAAGACAATGCCTGGATGATCACCTAGATGGCATAATGCCTTTACCAGAGTGCCGAGCTTGTCTTTTTCTGGCGAGACAATTTTCTTAATAGACAACTGTTGAATCTTTTCCTTGGACCTGTCTATGATAACTGGCTTATCCAGTCTTACAAATTTTGGTATTTCTATGGAATCAGTAGCTGAAGTAAGAATCTTTTGTTTGCAAGAATGAAGGGCTGAAATAATCTGTTCCATCTCTCCTTCAAAACCTAGTTCCAGTGATTTATCAAATTCATCCAGTACCAAGGTCTTGATCTTATGTACCTCGAAAGTAGAACGACGTAAGTGATCTGCTACTCTCCCCGGTGTACCAATTAATATGGCTGGCTTATGCTTAAGATTTATTCTGTCCTTAGAAAAATGCTGTCCACCATATACAACATTGACTTTGTAGCCAGTACCCATTTCTCTAGCGACTTGCTCTATCTGGATAGCCAGCTCTCGAGAAGGTGCCAGTATTAGTAATTGTACTTCTTTTTCTCCTGGGTCCAAGGATTCTACCAGAGGTAGTAAGAAAGCCAATGTCTTTCCTGAGCCTGTCGGTGACAGCAAGATAGCATCTCTTCCATCTGCTGCGGTTTGATAGAATTCTTTTTGCATCTCATTCAAGCTGGAGATGCTCAATTTTTTCAGTATTTCCTCTTTAGTTTTTTTGATAAGACTAGATTGAGTGATTTCGGAAAGACTGCAAGGATAAGCATATTACTGCCAACTTGCTACAGCTCCAATTGAAAGCTTACTTTTTGATTGAGGCCAAGTTGATTAAACCGACTAAGCTCATGTGGTTTTATATAAGCAATCCGAGGATAGCCTCCAGTCGTTTGGCCATCTTGCAGACAGACTATCATCAGCCCTGCAGGAGTCAGTTGTATTAGGCCTGGCAACATGGTTACGCTGTCATCCAAGTAGGCAGTGGCTTCTAACTTCGGACCTATGAGTCTGGCACCCATTCTATTACTTTCTGAACTGATAGAAAAGCTCTCTCTTGTTAAATTTAATTTTGATTCTTCAGTCAGTAAATCGTACTCGGGACCAGAAATAATTTGTATGGGACTTTCATCTCTTTTGCTGGTCAATGAAAGTGTCAGTGAAGGACTGCCGATTGTATTCCATTCTAAAATATGATTTTCTTTAATAGCTTGGCCGAAGTTGTAGCCCATTTTCGCATAGGAATATGTGGCGTAGGAATCAAAATGTTTTTGTCCGTTGATTTTTCCTTTTATCGCAATATATGCTCTGAGACCTTCTTTTCCGTAACCACCTTTGAGAATGCTTCCTCGCTGAACTTCTATCGTTTTATTTCTTTCTACTGCTTGTCCATTGATCTGCCAGTTCATATCGCAGCCAGTCAGCGATATTGTTGTCACTTCATGGAATTCTATAGTTGGTCCCGCTAGAGTACATTCTATCAGTGCTGCTTCTTTGGGATTGCCTACCAAGGTATTTGCAAGTCTTGCTGCGTAACTGTCCATTACACCTGATTGAGGAATGGCATAATAAGCCAGTCCTTTACGTCCACTATCTTGAATAGTGGTCATAATACCCGCCTTGAGAAACTTACATGAACTCATTGTACTCCTTCAGATTTAGAGGTGTATTTATCATGGCTTGGTAAGTCTTATGGTTTATTCCTACCAGCTTTATCTCGTCACCTACATTGAGGTCAAGTAGTGGCAGTTGTTGAAGATTAAATAGCTTGATAGGTGTTCTTCCTATGATGTTCCATCCTCCTGGAGAAGCCTGACTGTACAGTCCCAGATATTTACTGCCTATTGCTATAGAACCAGGTTCTACCTGTTTGCTAGGAGTTTCTTTTCTAGGAACCATCAGCTTAGTTGGCAATCCTGTTAAGTAGAGAAAGCCAGGTAGAAAGCCTAGCATGGCTAAAGAGATTTTTGAAGCTAGTAATTGGGAAATGTATTCTGCTCGAGAAATACCACAATGTTGCTCTACGTTTTTCCAATCATCATATTCACTGAAATAGATGGGTAGTTTGAATGAGGTACTCTTGTTTCGGTTGTTGGGTTTTATGTTTTCTAATTCTTTTAATGAGGAGTCATTGAATAAACTGTTAAGCTTCAAACAAATTTCAACTTGAGTGCCTATGACCTCGTCTATATAGTCCGGCTTATTGTCCAAGATAGCCTTAGCTATAATCTGAAGAGGATCCTTCTTATTCTTTGACGTCAAAAGAATAAAGCAATCTCCAAAATTCTTCCATTCCACTTTATGCTCTGATATCTGAAGATATGCGGACATCTTGGCTTTGAATATATTGGTAAATGTTTTTTGCGAGGGCAACGGCTGAGGCTGTATCACTGTGTAGGCATATTGTGTCAGCTCTTAGTTCGTGTAGCCTTCCGTGGCTGTCTTCAAGCTTGTTGTTCATATAGTTGTCCAACTGAGTCTTTATCATATTCCAGTCCGATTTGACAGCTCCTTTTATTTTTCTGCTTCGCAATGCTGTTCTGGATTCATAGGCTCTGTCAGCAAAAACCTCATTGTAATACTTCATGCCTAAATCTTGGGCAGCAGCGCTGGCTTGAGAATCCGCAAGCACATATACTGGGATGTCTGGTACAACGGTTTGTATTTTCTTGAATATTTCAGTGGCCATTTCTCTATCGTTTGCAGTATCATTGTACAATGCTCCGTGTAACTTTATGTGATGTAATTCAGTTTGATGTTTTTCGCAAGTTTCGCTAACAAGTTCTATTTGTTTTAAGATGCAATCGGTCAGTTTATCCAACTCTATGTCCATGCTTTTTCTGCCAAAATTTGCTTTGTCAGGATATGCTGGATGAGCCCCTATCGCAACACTATGAGTATGTGCCAGCTGAATGCTTTTTTCTACACTTTCTGCATTGCCACAATGACCTCCACAAGCGATATTGCAAGAACTGATATATGGCATGATTTCAGCATCAGCATATCCTTCTCCAAGATCACAGTTGAGGTCTATGTTTTTCATATGCAACTAGAAAATTTGTACAAAATTATTTAGAGTTTTCAGACCCAAAACGATCGCTACTAACAAGATAAAGATGCCAAAAAAATTCTGATGAGCCTTATTCGTGTGACTACCTAGAAGCTTTTTATCATTAGATATCTTAATCAGGAAAACTGCAATAAACGGTAATAAAACGGCATTTGCTATTTGTGCAAATTTTATAATTGGAATAGGTTTTACACCTGTGAGTACGACCAAGGTGCCAAGTAATAATACAGTCATCCATGTCCCTCTGAACAACCAGTTTTTTTCTCCATCTTTCCAACCGAAAAGACCTTTGGCCGCATAAGCTGCTGCTAAGGGAGCCGTTAATGCACTGCTGCACCCTGCTGCCATCAATCCTATACCCATTAGATACTTTGCTGAACTTCCAAAAACGGGTTCTAACTGCGTAGCTAGATCTGCTGCAGATTTTACTTCTGTGACATTTTGCGCAGTGGCAGCAGCTGTAATTATTATCAACATAGAAATGATGCCTCCTAAGATTATAGCTGTATAGTTTTCTAATTTGATGTCGGAAAGCTTATCATCTTGAGAATATTTTTTTGAAATCGTAGAAGCATGCAAGAATAGATTGTAAGGCACAACTGTAGTGCCCAATAATCCTAGAAATAATAATAAGTTAGAACCATCCAGCTTAGTAGGCACAAAACCTTGCATTACAGCACTGAAATTTGGTTTTACTATAATGGCAGTAACCAAGAATGAAAAACTCATAATAAGCACTAAGGTTACCAGTAGCCTTTCTATAAACTGATAATTACCTGTAAACAATAAAATGAAACTTATAGCGGCTACAAGAATCGGCCACAGATTAGACTCTCCTACTATCAATTGTAAACCTAAGATGCCTCCTGAAAGATTGCCTGCTTCGTAAGCAGCATTGCCTATCAGTATGGCCCCAATTACAAGAAAAGCACTTAGGTATTTTCCGGCACCTGTGAATTGCGTTCTTATAGCTTCACCTAGTCCTCTACCCGTAGCCCAGCCCAATCTGGCTGACATCTCTTGCAAAATGATTGTTGCTGTAATAGAAAACACCATTGCCCACAGCATTGTATATCCACTAGTGACGCCAGCTATAGTGCAGGTGGTCACAGTACCAGGACCAATAAAAGCGGCAGCAACTAAGGTGCTGGGACCAAATAGTTTTTTTAGGATCATGGAATCAGCTTCTAGTTTTCATTCTGACACTTAAAAGCATACAGTGCAAATGACGCCAGCCAATGCTGTCCTGCATAATCACCATCAGTTATCTTACTAAGAGAATAATCCAGATGCCTATCTGCTATACGCTTACAGTTGTTGCAATTCTTAAGACTGTACAGACACCAGGCTCTAGAAAAATTTAGACCATCCAGATGCACCAACTTGCCATCACTCCTATCCTTAACTCTGCCTGGTTCTAGATCTAACTTACCTTTAAACAAATCGGGCAGAAAAGCTTGTGACCATTTTTCAAACTGTGTATCATCCATGATCTTTCTCATGATGTCCATCTCTTGCAGGCAGGGAGAAAGAAAATCGTAGCCACTTGGTTCCCAAGTGATGGGGCAACCGGCATCAGCTTCATAGAGTCTCATAGCCTGTGTCTCTATGCTGGACTTTAATGCTGCGTCTCCTACTGTAACGCTATAGTCATAGGCGAAGCTAAGACCAAAGCCAGTGTTGCTGTGCTCGCCTACTCGGATTGGATATACTAGTTTTGGCAAGTAAGTTTGATATGATGCAGCCAAGTGATCTGTTAGAGGTTTTAGATTTTTATACCAGTCTTGAGCTTGTGGAATATCCCAAGTGTATAACTCTTCAGCCAACTTGAGTAACCATGCCCAGCCGTAGGTTCTTTCGAAAGTTTTGCTTTGATCATTTAAGGAAAAGTAAGCCAACTCTGTTTTGATATTTTCGGCAGTAAGGTTCTCGGACAACATCTTCATGGCTTTCTCTTTCTCAGCGAGCTTTGGAAACTCTTTCATGAGATATACAAGAGACCAGTGACCATGTACTGCAGAATGCCAATCAAAACATCCATAGAAAGCGGGATGATGCACTATAGGCATAGCAAGGTCCTCTTCTTTTGCAATGACGATCCCTGATTTGTAGGGCAAAGGATTTTGGATACATTCCAATGGCAGCTGAGCCAGCCTGTTAGCTTCTTTTAGCGTAAGCTCTATTTTTACTTCAGGATTACTATCCTGAGCTTTGTTTACAGCAGCACTACCCCTATTTGTAATTTCACCTTCTTGTTTGCACTTTATTAAAAATGGAAGACTTATTAGAATTAGGAGTATGAATTTTAATCGCATTTTATGAATTTGGTTAGAAGAATAATACAGAAAGCAAGGCTACCAAAATGAGGACAATTGTCATAGCTACTATATAGGTAAACATAATTATAAAGCCCTTTAAAATAGTTTTTATCCATCCTTGGCGATAATAGAGCAACAGAGATATCATCAGATAGAGAAAACTAAACAATATTGCTACGAGCACCAGACCACTAGGTGGGTCTCCGAATAGTGTCATGATAAGTAAAACTGAGAAAGATAGACTTAGAACACAATGTGCATTAATCATTTGCATAAGATGCTCCGCGAAGAATGAGCGATGCCTAACATAAAGCAGTTTGAGTACCAATGCCATTATTATAGTAAGCAAGATGAGACCCCAAAAGAGGTTTCCAACTATAAAACTGATACTACTACCCCCGTTCTTAACGACTTTTATGAATTGTTTGGCTGCAAATCGATTGAACTCTCCCTCTACTTCGTTTTTATTGAGCAGACTATCAGGTTCCAATTTGTAGAGATCTGTTAGAATATTAGATTGTCCGTCGAATATTAATACTCCTTGAAGTAAGGTATCTGATACTTCTTCACTTGTATCTATACCAAATAACTGCTGCTTTAATGCCTCTAGTTGCATGGTATCACAGACCCAATCATGTTCTTGTTCGTAGCTTATCAGTTCTGAAAGCACCTTCTCTCTTTCAGATTGTCGCACTAAATCTGTGTCAGTCATATCTAAGTCCCTCATATTCAGTGCAATAAGAAAGAAAAGTAGAGCAAGAGACAAAAAGAAAAATCGTAAATGGTTGACATATACGTCTCTAGAGCCTTTTAGAAAGCTGTTGCTGATCTTATTTGGGACCCATATATCACGCAGACTACTGAGTAATTTCTTGTCAAAATCCAGAAATGCTATATAGAAGCGGCTGAGTAGATATCTTAAAGAAAGGTTGTGAACACTGGTTTTTTGCCCACAAATAGGGCAGTACAGCTCATTTTGGAGCTGATGATCACAGTTTAGGCAGATGTTTTCAGCATTCTTCATAGCTAGGGTACCCTATAAATATACTCCAAAGCCTCCAAGAACCCTCACTTTAGGCTACCGTATGGCCTCTAAACTTCTACATGTGGATTAGACAAAGAACATATTACGATTTGGTATAATGTTTGCTTTTCTCTCAGTATGAATTACGAAAATGTACAATATGACGGCTTAGAAATATGTAATTGCCTGATTATCAGTATTCTACGAATAGTAAGTTCCTTACATAAGCGATTTTTATAATTCATTACTCTATTTAGAAACAAACATTTTAACGTAAGAACACAAAAAATTTCTAATCATGAAAAATTATTTAATCACTAGCTTGAAGATTTCTGCGCATGCAGCACTTCTTTTAGTGTTATCGATGCTGACCCAAGGGCAACTCTTTGCTCAGCCCGATGCAACGGCTTCAGCTATTCAAACCACCTTCTGTGCTGAACTTGGTACGGACTTGGTTCTGATGGGGTCTTCGACGACCAATCCAGTTATGTACAATTGGACTGGTCCCGATGGATTTACCTCCACAGATCAAAACCCGACTCTTGCTATTACCAGTGTGGATCAAGAAGGTGACTACTGCCTGGTTACACAAGATGCTTTTGAGCAGTTTTCTGTTGAATCATGTGTAACTATAACGGTTACGCCTCTAATCGAAATGGAATGTCCTGAATCGATTATTGTTACACCTGATCTTGCAGCTGGTGCTGGCTGTGCAACTGATTTGTCGAATTTCAGCTTTACTATTGATGCAATTAATTGCACGGGTAATTTCGATTACTGTATTTCATTGACCTTGGAAGATGGTACAGCCGCAATTGCAAGTGGAGGGCCTGTAACAGGAACTCAGCTTATTGGTACTGGCACGTATCCACAAGCTGTAGGAGGAAATCCAGTATCTTACACAGGATTACCATTTGGATTCCATACGTTGGCAGTAGATATTAAAGATGTAGCAGCAACAATAGTTTCCCAATGTCTTACGGAGGTACGAGTGATGGAAAGTGTCAATAATGTTGTTTGTAACGACGCAGTAAATCTGACTCTTACAAATGATTGTCAGGCTACTGTTACTCCAGACATGATTCTTCAAGGAGATTACTGCTTTGATAATTTCCAAATATCAATGGATGGGGTAGACCCGACTGATCAAATAATGCTTTCAGAACCAGGAGTTTATACAATTTCTGTATCTAATTCTTCTGGCATCACTTGCTGGGGAACCGTACTTGCAGAAGACAAGACGATACCTCAGGTAGAATGCCAAAATAATGTAACTATGTACTGCTCTCAGACGAACTTTGTCCCAGGTTCTTCTGTATGCGGATATGGTAAATTTACCAATACAGTTACTACAGCTGCTGCTGGAACACCAGTAGGTATACCACTTGATTTATTATCAGGGTCCCTAACAGGAACAGTAAAAGATCTAAGATTAAATATCGCTGCAGAAGTAGCAGCTGTAAATGATATGAGTTTCTCTTTGATATCACCAGAAGGAACGTCTATACAGTTAGCAGACTTTGCTGATCCAGCATTGGCAACTGTTCATTGTATGAGACCTAATCTGTGCATATCATTGGCTGATAACCCAGCATACCTTCCATATGATGATTTCTTTGGATTAAACCAATGTAATGCACAGGTAAATGCTTACAGAGGTAACTTTAACCCTCTGAATGCTTTAGCTGGATTTAACGGTGATGATGCTGTAGGGGGAACTGGCTGGGAGCTACAAATTACTTCTGCATCAACAGTTTCTGAGATAGCAATAGAGCTAATAGTATTAACTGATGAAGGCTCATTGGTAACTGCGGGAGATATTATGCAAAACCAGGGTTGTAACTCAAGTGATATTAGAGTAGAGCCAGAAGATGAGATGCTAAGTGATAATTGTGCAGGTGGCTACTGGTCAGTTGTAAGAAGAACATGGACTGCTACCAACTTTACTAATGGTCAGTTTGATACTTGTTCTCAAACTATCACTTTCTTACCATGGACCTTAGAAGACCTAATTTTCCCGCAGAGTAGAGATGGAGTAAAAGGCGAAGTGATAGATTGCTCTGAGATTTTTGATGCTGATTGGAACATTGATCTATCATTGGCAGATGAAGATGGCAATCCTCTACCTGCATTGACTGGTTATCCGACAGTACCTTTTGGTGAAATGTGTGGAAACTTCGAAGTAACCTACGAAGACTTAATTTTTGAACTTTGTGGTGATTACTCTAGAAAAATAGTTAGAAAGTGGGCTGTATTTGACTGGTGTGAGTCAGAATTTGTAGAATTTGACCAGATACTAAAAATCGAAGATACAACGCCTATACAAATGACTTGTGCACCTGATTCTAATGAAGGTATTACAGTCAATGATAGCAATGGAAACCCTATTACTGATTCTAATGGAGATCCTATTATATACTGGCCAGGAGTTACTGATGGTGACCAATGTGCTGGAACATGGGATATCGTACCACCTTTAGTGATACAAAATGCTTGTGATGCACATGTATTTGATTTTACAGTAGAATTCTTGATTGCAGACGAAGATGGCGAACCTCCTTTAGATGGCGATTATGTAATGTTTGATCCTGAAACAGGAGCTTCGGTTGACTCTCCAGTAAATCCTACACAAATCACAAATCTGCCTGCAGGTGTGACTTGGTTGAGATACTCTGTAGAGGACGAATGTGGAAACACAGGTGTATGTTTTACTGAGGTAGCAATAGTAGATGAAACAAGTCCTACACCTGTATGTATAGAAAATACTGTTGTGGCAATTGGCGATGACGGTTGTGCATACCTTCCAGCAGAGGCTATAGATAATAATTCATGGGATAACTGTGGAGTAATTGCTACAAGAGAGATCAGTAGATCATCTTCTTCAGGATTTACAGATATACTTGAGTACTGTTGTGGATGTATGCTGAATGATGAGGAAACTGTATTCCTAAGAGTTACAGATGATTCAGGAAATTCCAATACTTGTAGAGTATTTGTGGAAGTACAAAACAATATGTCACCGCAGGTATCAGGAAGTCCACAAGCAACTATATCTCAGAGTTGTACTGCAGGAGGTTTCGATCTCTATTCTATTGCACAGCAAGGAATAAATGCATTCTCTTTTACAGCTGATTGTCCTAACAATGATCCACTTGACTTTACTGTAGAGGCTACTTTGAATGGACAACCTATCTTTCAAGGTGATACTTTCGAGCCAGGCGAATGTGGTGTAGGAAGTGCAACTATAAAGTATGAAGTATTTGATGGTTGTAGCGGAAATAGAGTCGGTGGGGAAGTGAACCAGACCCTAAGTTTCACAAATAGCTTATCTAGCTTCCGTGTAAACCAATGGCCAGAAGATATTACTTTAGATAATTGCTTAGATGGAGTAGAGCCTGAGAACTTACCATCTAGAGCCAATGCAGATAATATCAGAGCCACAGCTACTGCTTGTGGAAGTGATACTGCAATTTCTTATGAAGATCAAGTTTTTGCTTCTGATGAAGAAAATGTTTGTTACAAGATTATAAGAACATGGACAGTAATTGATTGGTGTATAGTAAATTCACCTGGCAATACGCTGGACATGGGAAGAGATCAGAACGAACAAATCATAAGAATAAACGATAACTCTGCACCTGTTATAACCAACCTAAATGATGTAAGAGGAAATGATCCTAGTTGTCAGCACCTACTGACAGAAGATGATGTAGACTATGAAGTGTCTGATAATTGTACTAATGAGGAAGATATTCAGTTGAGCTATCAAATCAATGGTAACCCAACAAGTCAGAGTATCTTCGGAAGATTCTATGACAATGGTGACCGTATCACTATAGAGGCGACTGACCACTGTGGTAATACAAATACTTTCAGTTTTGGAATATTCACATCTGATGAAGAACCACCTACGCCTTATTGTAACTCAGAAGTTGTTACAACGCCTAACGCCTCTGGTATTGCGGAAATTTGGGTGGATGATTTCAGCTTAGGTGCGGATGACAATTGTGATCCTCAGATAGATGATTATTTTCTTAATGAATTTAATGAGCAAACTCAAGTCTTAACTTTCGATTGTAGTGATATTCCTAATGGAGTTTCTGAACTAGTACCCGTAACTGTATATTTCGAAGATGATAGTGGGAATGTAAATACTTGTGAAGTAAGAGTTTTTATCCAAGATCCACAGGATATATGTCCTGATGGTCCAGGTTCTAGAATCGCAGGTCGTATCTCTACAGAGGACAACGCTATGGTTGAGAATGCAATGGTCGAATTGATGAGAGGAGAGTTTGATATGGCAGACTTCCAGATGACAGCTAATGACGGTGTATATCACTTCTCTAATGTAGCACACGAGAGTAATTACAGTATTGCACCTTACATGATAGATAGCTACCTGAATGGTGTATCTACCATAGATTTGGTACAGATTCAAAGACACATCTTAGGATTAGAGAGATTTACCTCTCCATACAAAATTATTGCAGCTGATTCTGACAATAATGGAAGAATCAATGGTACTGACCTTGTAGAACTTAGAAAGCTGATCTTAGGTGTAACTACTGAGCTGCCATTTGGACAGCAAGCATGGAGATTACCTATAGAATCACAGTCTTTTGCAGATCCTGCTTCACCGTTCCCTTATAAGGAAACTATAAATGTAGAGGATCATAATGCACCATCTGACAATCAGAACTTTATTGCTGTAAAGATTGGAGATGTAAATGGAAGTGCTCTTGCAATAGGTAGAAGAAGTGCTAGATCTCTTGAGTTAGTAGTTGCTGAGACAGAATTAAATAATGGCGAACAGGTAACAATACCAGTCTATGCTAAAGATATTTCTGATCTCATTGGATTACAAACGACAATGAGCTTTAACCCTACAGCCCTAGAGTTTGTAGGTATCACCAAAGGTGCACTAGAAATATCAGAAGCTAACTTAGGTATGCATAGCCTTACAGAAGGTTACATAACTCTAAGTTGGAATAACATAACTGGTGTAGCAATAAGTAATGATGAAGCATTATTTGAACTCCAGTTCAATGTGAATGAATCAAGCAAACTTAGTGAGCAATTCTTCCTAAGTTCAGCACTTACAGATTCTGAGGCTTATACCTCGGACATGGAAACTATGAACCTTCACCTAAACTATGCTAACGCAGATATCAGTGATTTCATTCTATACCAGAACATTCCGAATCCATTTGCAGGTAATACTGAAATCAGATTCAGCCTTCCGGCTAGCTCTGACGTGACATTCACAGTATACAATGTAAACGGTAGTGAAATTCTAAGAAGAACGAGCAGATACGAAGGTGGAAACAATTCAATATTATTAAGCAGTGAAGAACTGACATCTTCAGGCCTATTATACTACAAGTTGGAAACAGCTTATGGGACGGCTTCTAAAAAGATGATTCAGATTAGATAGAAACTGACGGAAACTTACGTGGAACCGCATTGCCTTAGGGTAGTGCGGTTTTTCGTCTTTATATATACTTATGGTATAAAACAGATGTAAAATTTCGATTATTAGTTCTTTTTCAATGCGATAATTACCATACTTCTAGAGGTGTCTTCAGTTTCTAGCGTTGTACTTTTAACAACTTATAAACCGACATCTCATGACCAAACTCACTAAGGCAATCACCCTTTTGTCTATTTGCATTGCATTTTTATGCAATTCACAAAAAGGCTTTTCTCAAGCAGAATTTTTAATAAGATTTACTGAAGATTGTTCTTCTTTCGAAAAAGTAAATCCAGATGTTCCATTAGCCGGAATAAATTCTATCGCTGTTTCTCTACGTGCTCTAGACCAAGAGAACGGCATATATTATTTTCTTGGTAGCGCACCTCATGGTATCCATGGAGTAGATATATCCACAGGAGAACTTGTCTATACTTACGAAGATCCTGATTTCAGCTTGACCGCACTTGAGTTTGCTGACGGGAGATTATTTGGGATGGAGTTACAAAGACAAACCAATACTAAGCAGATGTTCGTATTAGATCCTAGTACAAATGTCAGACAAAATCTTGGAGACCCATTAGAGAACACGTCATTGTTCCAATTTTTTCATGCTATCTCAGAAAACGATAATCTATTTACCATTCGTGTCGATAGCACTATACAAACATTCGACTACCAAACTGGAGAACTACTATTCAGTCCTACCTTGCAACTACCTGATGGAGGCTTTATAGACCAGATTAGCTACTCAGATAAATTTGATGGACTATATACAATCTTAGGTGAAAACCAAAATAGTACTGTTTCCTTAGCCAGAATAGGTCCAGAGGATGGATCTATAGAGCTTGTAGGTAGTTCACATACTCAGAGTATAATTATTGGAGGGGGATTAGGAACTATAGATGAGAATAATGGCCACTATATACACCAAGTAGGTGGTAGTATAAATGCAGCTGTTATAAAGTTTGAATTGGAGTCAGGAGATATCGTAGCTAATCAGAGAATACCTGGATTGGTGCTAGGAGAGAATGTATTGAACATAGAGTATGATACCAAGACTGAAACCTTATATGGTTTGCACTATGACATCGATTTCGACACGACCACTACTGTCATGGAAATTTGTGACAATGGGATAGACGATGATGGAGATGGTGCTGTAGATTGCAATGACACTGAGCTGGCTAATGACTGTTGTTGTCTTGCACCAGCTACTGTCAGTTTACGAGATTATACAATTTGTGAAGGAACAGTAATAGTCTTGGAAGCCACAACGGATTTTACAGGAATATTTAGCTGGTCCAGAGATGGTATGATGCTCGGTGAAATGAGCTCCCAATTAGAACTGACTGCTCCGGGAACTTATGTCGTTTCCATAATGGATCCTTGCGGCAATATAGCTCAAGCGACCAGTGTAGTTACAGTAGATCCAAGTACGCCAGTAAGCCTTCCTCCTACATTTGAATTTTGTGAAGGAACAATTGGAGTCTTAGAAGCTACGACAATATCCAATGATATATCTTGGTTCTTTAATGGAGTACTAATACCAAACGAAAACAGTAAAACATTATCGATAACCCAAGCAGGCGAATACATGGTGGTAGTCGCTTCAGGGTCTATGTGCGAAACCAGTGCAGTTACGCAAGTAACGTTTGTAACTGGTCCACGTACTTTTGAGACACATTATCTATGTGAAGGAAGCATGGTAGAAGTGGAAGGTCTTTTCTATACCCTTCCTGGCCTCTATAGTCTCAACATAACTAATGGTTCTGAATGTGATGCTATTCTGGATTTCGAAATTATCGAATTGCCTTTAATAGTACTGGAAGAAGATTTTGAAGTTTGCGAAGGAGAAGTTGTTGTTGTAGAAGGAATGTCTTTTACGGAGCCAGGGGATTTCACTTTATCCTTTCCTGAACCCTTAGGAGGATGTGACACGATCTTTAATTTTTCTATTACGCATCTGCCAGTAGTACAAGAGGATAAATTCCTGCAAATATTGGATGGCAATCCTGTTTCTCTCAATGGTATTACTTATGATGAACCAGGTCAGTTTACGCAGACTATTCCAGCACCTAATGGCTGTGATACAATTTGTATAGTTACTGTTACAGAGGAGAGTTGTTTGGTTCTATACAACTTTGATGCTTGTAATTCTTCAGTGACTTTAGGTGCTCATGATTACTCGGAGTTTGAGCCTATATATCCAACGGAACTTGACTGTAGTACTTTAGTCGCTTCTGATTTTTTTAGAATAAATCCCACTGCTAATAAACATTCATGTACAGATGGACTCAATGGCACATCTGCAATTTGTATTTCTTCAGAAGAGATTTGTGCATTTGCGCCTAGCTCCCCCCAAGCAGGTCGTATATCCATAGCAGTCAGACCACAGCCTAATACGGAGGTGATTATATCCAGATTGTCTTTTGCGCAAATGGCACCTGAGTTTTTCGAGTGGTCACATTCTTCAGGCCTTAATAATTATCCTACAAGATTCGGAGTAAGAATCGTACGAGACGGTGAGCAAATCTTTCTGATGACTGAACTTAATACTACTCAAGTATGGTCAGATGTAGAATTTCAGTTGGAAGATAGAATTGTAATATCTGAGGAAACTAATTTGGAAATACAAATTCTAGGTTATTGCTTGATAGGCAATGATTCTAGTGTTTCGGCATTTGACATAGAGAATGTAAAGATTTTTGGTAGTTGCCGTCCTACTGGAGCCAGTAGACTACTTGCGGGTTCTGTAAGTTTGAGAAACCAGATAGAAATAACTGACATTAGTATTTCCGCAATCGGGAATGATCAGATAACTTATGTGAAGACAGCTGACAATGGAGACTTTGCATTTGAGAATCACTCTGAATATGCGCCTTATCTGTTGTCTGCAAAAAAAGATAAAAATCATTTGGACGGTGTAAGTACGATTGATCTTATAAGAATCCAGCGACATGTTCTTGGCCTCGAAATAATTAGCAATCCACTTGATCTTATTGCTGCAGATGTAAACAATAGTGGACAGATAGATGGTCTGGATTTGGTAGAACTCCGAAAACTAATTTTAGGTATTTACACGGAGTTGCCCGACAACGATAGTTACCGTTTTTTCGAAAAAAACTCAGCACTTTCTGCAAGTACAGTCAGTGAACTAAAAGAGGATATTCAGGTCACTCAGTCAAGTGAACACAGAACAGGGCTAGATTTTGTAGGAGTTAAAATAGGAGATGTAAATTCCACAAGTACTACAGTCGGTAGAAGATCAGAAAATGGTTTGACCCTAGTGATGGATAATCAGCAATTGCTGCAAGGGGAAACAATAACGATACCAGTATATGCCAATAATAATACTCACTTAATTGGACTGCAGTCCAGTCTTGGTTTTGACCCTGCAGCTTTAGAATTTGATGGGATAATAGCTGGAGTAATAGATATAACAGAGGCTAATTTTGGCTTGCAAAATTTGACTGAAGGTAATATGACATTTAGCTGGAACAGTGTAAGCCCTCACAGTATAGCTAAAGATGAAATCTTATTCGAATTACAGTTCGTGGCAAAGCAGTCAGGTGACCTTAGCGAGAACATTTTCTTAAGTGAAGTAGGCATCAACACAGAAGCCTATATTACAGAAACAGAAACTATGAATTTAGAGTTGAGTTTTGGGAATACGCTTTCTAGTGGTTTTGAACTCAACCAAAACATCCCTAATCCATTTGCAGATAATACTGAAATCAGATTTAGCCTTCCATCAAGTTCTCCTGTAACATTTACAGTTTATGATCTGAACGGTAGAAAAATCCTAAAAAGAACAAATAAATACGAACGAGGAACTCATTCGATTTTATTGAATAGAAGCGAATTGACAGCAAGTGGTGTCCTTTATTACAAGCTAGAAACTGTATATGGTACTGCCACTCAAAAGATGATCCACCTAAGATAATTTTGGTTGAAACTCATGTAATCCGCATTGCCTTGGGGTAGTGCGGATTTTTTACGTTAGTGTGAATTATTGAGATCAAACCCACTGAACTCTACTTAAACCTTCTATCTAGACAAAATCTAAATAATATCTTAGCCCTGTCAGTATATAGGTCAGACCTGTACAAATATAAAAGAGTTATATATTTGCGGTAATTTTTGGGGAGGCCCTGTTTTATAGGCTTTTTAGCTCCTCAGAAGCTAATCAAACCAAGTAATTCATATATAGTATGCTAATAGCAGCTTTACTTTTGATCTCAGTAGTACTTATCCTTTCCTCAGTACTATCTGTCTCAGACAATCTCATCCAAATAGAAGCTAAGAAACAAGGAATAGACACTAGAAAAAACAACCTAAGTATCTTTCCCAATTTTGGCGATATTTTCGGAAAACCAGCACCAAAATTTGCAGACAAAAGCAAATTTCACAACCTCAAGGCAGGACACGATATCAAACTTGTTGGTTCTGCAGATGGTCCGATTACGACAGGTTCAGCCAACAGATATGCAGTAAAACCAACAGATTTCAGAGGTATTGCACCTATTCCTAAAATGGAAGTGGCTGTTGGTGATGTTGTAACGGCAGGAGAAACCATTTTTTATGACAAGGGCAATCCTGACATCAAGTATGTAGCTCCAGTGAGCGGTGAGATAGTAGAACTCAGGAGAGGTGCCAAAAGAGCAATAACGCATCTGGTTATTCTTGCTGACAAAGAACAGCAATACAAAAAGAACGAAATCATCAATGTAGACTCAAGCAGTCGACAGGAAATAGTTAACTACCTACAAGCAACTGGTGCTTGGACATTGATAAACCAAAGACCTTTCGATACAGTTGCTGATCCAGCACAAACGCCAGCTAACATATTCATCTCTACCTTCAATACAGCGCCCCTTGCACTGGACTGTGATAAGATGTTGGATGGAAGAGCAGCTGATTTGCAAGAAGCCATAGATACACTATCAAGATTGACCTCTGGAAAGGTCTATTTAGGCATAGATGGTAGAGAGGCAGCACCTCATTCTGCTATTGCTAATGCTACCGGTGCTGAGAAGCACTATTTCAGAGGTAAGCATCCTGCAGGGAATGTAGGAGTACAGATGCATCATACAGCACCTATTCAGAACAATACAGTTGTATGGACGCTGACTTTAGAGAATGCCTTGATTCTTGGAAGACTGATGAATACAGGTAGATATGATACCTCTAAATTGGTCGCCTTAGTAGGAGGCCAGTTCGAAGAACCGAAAATCGTCAAGACCTACGGTGGTGCCAGCATAGTAGAGTTGACAAAAGGGAATATGAAAAATGGGACGACCAGACTTATTTTAGGTGATGTCCTCTCTGGAAAAACTGTCGGTGATGATGATTTCCTCAGCACAGGAGTATCACAAGTGACCTCAATCAAGGAAGGAGACAATTATGAGCTGTTTGGCTGGTTGCTACCAGTGACACCAAGACCATCTGTCTCTAAGACAATGCCTGGTTTTCTTATGCCTGGCCATGAGTATGAAGCTAATACCAATACACATGGCGAGAAAAGAGCCTTTGTTGTTACAGGACAATATGAGAAGATGATGCCGATGGATATACTGCCTCAGCATCTGATGAAGGCAATCATGGCTGGAGACATAGAAAGAATGGAAGGTCTGGGAATCAATGAGTTGTCTGAAGAAGATATCGCGTTGGCTGAATTTGCTTGTACCTCTAAAATGCCGCTTCAGCAGATCTTGAGATTCGGTCTAGATATGATGAGAGAGCAAGCCTAACGAAACAAATTAAAAAACGCAATGCAACTGCAGTTGCAAGAACCAAATAAAGTAAATGGGATTACTTAGTTTCTTACAAAAGATAGAGCCAGACAAGAAGAAGAGCCCTTTTCTGCATACGCTGTATGATGGGTTTTTCACTTTTGCCTATGCACCTAATTCTACAACCAAAGGTGGGGTACATATCAGAGATGGTATGGATCTGAAAAGAACAATGGTTATGGTCGTATTGGCCATGCAACTATGCTATGTTTTTGGGACCTACAATATAGGTCATCAGCACTTTGTGGCAATGGGTGAGCACCTTGGTTTTTTGGAAGCGTTTCATCTGAAACTGACACATGGACTTATTAAGTTACTACCAATATTTATTGTAACCCACGTTGTAGGACTTGGAATAGAGTTCTGGTTTGCAGCAAAGAAAGGCCATGCCATAGAAGAGGGCTTTCTGGTCTCGGGGGCATTGATACCATTGATTATGCCACCAGATATTCCGCTTTGGATCTTGGCAGTTGCAGTAGCTTTTGCAGTAATCTTAGGAAAAGAAGCTTTTGGAGGAACAGGAATGAATATCTGGAATGTCGCACTTCTCGCAAGAGTATTTGTGTTCTTTGCTTATCCGACTACGATTTCGGGTGATGAAGTATGGGTTTCAGGTTTTGAAAGCCTAGGTGCAGGTGCAGCCGTCGATTATGGCTGGGCACACAACCTATTTAATGGCTTATTCTCCTGGATGGACTTGTCCACCTTTAGTGCCTCAGCGGTTGTTGCCGATGGCTACTCTGGAGCAACACCGATGGCCTTAGCCTATCAAGGAGGATGGGAAAATGTAACAAGTACCTTCTCTGAGTCACAAATGTTTTGGGGATCTATCCCAGGCTCTATAGGAGAAACGTCTAAACCACTTATCATAATAGGAGCAGCTATCTTACTCGCTACAGGCATAGCAAGTTGGAGGATTATGCTTAGCATGTTTATCGGTGCAGCCATCATGGGTTTGATGCTCAATGCATGGGGAGCAACGCCATTTATGACTGTGCCTTGGCAGTACCAGTTCTACATGGGTAGTTTCTTTTTTGCAATGGCATTTATGGCAACTGACCCCGTTACAGCAGCCTCTACGACAGCGGGTAAGTGGATATATGGCTTACTCATCGGTATGATAGGTATGCTAATCAGAGTTATAAATCCTGCCTATCCAGAAGGATGGATGCTGGCAATATTATTTCTAAACACCTTTGCGCCATTGATAGACCATTATGTAATAGAAGGCAATATGAAAAGAAGAATGAAAGCCTCTGAGGCTCCAGTGTCTTCTCATTCCCCTCACACAGAAACACAAGTAACACATGCGTAGTACAAGTTCAGTAATGGGTTTTGTTTTGATAATGACCACAGTAGTATCATTATTACTAGCAACGTTGCAGTTTATGCTTAAACCTAGACATGATGCCAACGAGGCACTCTACAGCAAAAAAGCCACTCTCGGCGCTATTGCAGATCACTTGGGTCTGGATTACAGTCAGATTACAGATGAGCAGGTAGAAGATATCTTCTCTAACAAAATAGAGCAGTTTGTTATAAATAAGGAAGGCAAACTGTTTACAACTGAAGAAGTAGCGGCTATGGGCTACATGGACGGAATCGCTGCTAATGTAGACATGGCTAAAGAGCACAAGAAAGGGGATGACAAAATGCTGCCCCTCTTTGTGTACACAAAAGATGACGGTAAGAAGTACTATATCCTCTATGCCAGAGGTAAAGGACTATGGGATGAGATTTGGGGCTGTGTAGCCTTAGAAGAAGATTTTAATACAATAGCTGGCGTTTCCTTTGATCATAAAGCCGAGACACCAGGTCTGGGCGCTGAGATAAAGGACAACAAAGCTTGGGTAAAGCAATTTGCAGGAAAGAAAATATATGATGGCGACATGTTCAAAGCTGTCAATGTCAGAAAGGGTGGAGCAAAAGACCCAGTCTATGAAGTAGACGGTATCTCAGGAGCGACTATCACTGGTGATGGTGTTACTGCAATGCTTCAGGATTATCTAGTAGACTATGAGCCGTACTTAAAAACATTAAAAAGCTAAAAAGAGCTTCACAGCTTAAAGAAATAAAACTATTATGGCAGATACAGCAGTAGTAGAACCGAAAAAAGAAGCGGTCAAATTCGGAAAGAAGGAAAGAGCCCTTCTGACTGACCCTCTAGATGACAATAACCCGATTACGGTACAGGTACTAGGTATCTGTTCTGCACTTGCAGTAACCACAGGGATGAAAAATGCAACAGTAATGGCTATAGCCGTTGTCTTTGTTTGCCTTTTTGCCAATGTCATCACCTCAGCACTTAGAAAAGGAATACCTAAGCAAGTAAGGATGATTGTCCAGTTAGTCATCATAGCAACGCTGGTAACAGTTGTAGAGCTTGTACTGAAGGCTTATGCTTTTGAGAGTTATAAGCAACTATCAGTATTTATAGGACTGATAATAACCAACTGTATTGTAATGGGAAGACTAGAAGCCTTTGCTATGGCTAATAGACCATATGAGTCTGCATTAGATGGCTTAGGTAATGGTGTCGGTTATGGTGTTATACTTCTCATCGTTGCATTCTTTAGGGAATTTTTCGGGAAAGGAGAAATCTTCGGAGCAAAGATTATAGGAGCTGCTCCAGAGTACATGATTAATACATTGGATAGCAGATGGTTTGGCTGGTATCAAGGTAATAACCTGATGGTACTATTCCCATCAGCGATGTTTGTTATCGCCGTTTTGATTTGGGCTCACAGAGCTTGGAATCCTAAACTGGTAGATATTTCTTAAGTCCTTTTATTCAATTTTTGACAATAACCATATTACAATGGGCGAATTAGTAAATATATTCATCAAGTCTGCTTTCATAGAAAACCTAGCTTTAGCTTACTTCCTAGGTATGTGTTCATATTTGGCAGTATCAAAAACTGTAAAAACAGCTTTTGGTCTAGGACTAGCAGTCATCTTCGTATTGGGTATTACCATGCCTATTAACTGGGTTATAAATACCTGGTTACTAGGAGAAAATGGCGTTTTTGCTACAGATCTGACCTTCCTTAGATTTATTCTATTCATCGCGGTTATCGCTTCCATGGTACAACTGGTAGAGATGGTCGTAGAGAAATACTCACCTTCACTGTACAATTCACTGGGAATCTTCCTGCCGCTTATAACGGTAAACTGTGCAATACTGGGAGGATCACTCTTTATGGTATCTAAAGAATATAATTTTTCTGAGGCAGTGGCCTTCGGATTGGGAGGTGGCTTCGGTTGGTTCCTGGCTATTATTGCTATTGCTGCAATCAGAGAAAAGATAAAATACTCTGCTGTCCCTGCACCTATGAGAGGCCTGGGAATGGCTTTCTTACTCACAGGAATGATGGGTATGGCTTTTATGGGATTGATGGGTATAGATCCAGCAGCCTTTTAAATAACATTTTGTATTAAGAAAAATAATTAGGTAGAGATGATATTAATTATTCTAGCTGGTATAATGCCTTATGTGTGGACATGGACTGCATTTACACTTGTTATTTGTATTCTGTCTTACATGCTTATCGCTGCAAGAAAGAAACTCATCCCACAAGGAGATGTGAGTATTATTGTAAATGGTGACAAAGACAATCCGCTAAGAGTTCAGCCAGGTGTAAGTCTGTTATCTGCACTGTCTGACAGTAATGTATTCCTTCCTTCTGCTTGTGGAGGTGGTGGTACCTGTGCAATGTGTGAGTGCCATGTACATGCTGGTGGGGGAGAAGTCCTTCCTACTGAAATGAACCACTTGACTAGAAAGGAAGCTGCAGAAGGTATGAGATTGGCTTGTCAGGTAAAAGTCAGAGAGGATATGGACATCGCTATTCCAGAAGAAATTTTTGGAATTAAGAAATGGGAATGTGAGGTCATCTCTAATTATAATGTTGCCACTTTCATAAAAGAGTTTATCGTCAAGCTTCCTGAAGGTGAGACGTTAGACTTCCAAGCAGGAGGATACATACAAGTGGATGTTCCACCTACGACAGTAGATTACAAAAATGATATAGACATAACAGCGCATCCTAACTATCATGATTCCCCAGATAAGTTCCAGAAGGATTGGGACAACTTTAAGTTGTGGGATTTGAAAATGGTGAATGATGAAGAGATATTCAGAGCATACTCTATGTCCAATCACCCTGCTGAAGGAAATATTGTCTCTCTGACAATCAGAATAGCTACTCCGCCTTTCGACAAGGTAAAAGGTGGCTGGATGGATGTCAATCCTGGTATTTGCTCTTCATATGTGTTTGCTCAAAAGCCAGGAGATAAAGTGACTATCTCAGGCCCTTATGGTGAGTTCTTCATTAAGGAAACAGAGAATGAAATGCTCTACGTAGGCGGTGGTGCTGGCATGGCACCGATGAGATCGCATCTGTATCATCTATTTCATACTTTGAAAACTGGACGAAAAGTAACTTTCTTCTACGGGGGTAGAACAAAGCAAGAACTATTCTATGTGGAAGAATTCAGACAGATAGAAAAGCAGTTTCCTAACTTCAGATTTGCAGTAGCTTTGGATAATCCATTACCTGAAGATAACTGGGTACTAAAAGAACACCTTGATGATCCGAATGGAGATGGTTTTAAAGGGTATGTACACCAGGTCGTAATAGATGAGTATCTGAGCAAACATCCAGCACCAGAAGATGTAGAACTCTATTTCTGTGGACCTCCTATCATGAACCAATGTGTTCTAAGAATGGCTGATGACTGGGGTATTCCAGAAGATCAGGTAGCATTTGATGATTTTGGAGGCTAAAAGAATTTAGAATCAAATCTACTTTCTGTGATCCTCACAACTAAGATTTAACTAATAAAATATTGAAAAGGTCGTCATTGTAATGGCGGCCTTTTATGTTAGAAGGTATTTCTTATAGCTTTAATGCCGAGAGCTGAGATTCAGTTATCCATTATTATAGTAATCTGACTCATATCATTATTATAGCATTCTGAGTCATATACTAAATTACTTATTCATCAAAGTTGGTTTAAATGAATCTGATACCAAACATGATTTTTGGTAATGCTTCTTGCATTGTAGGATATTATTCTTATTAGATATAGTGACCGTAGGGTATTTAGTTGTCTCATTAAAGTACCTAGGGATGATATAACTAATCGATAAAATTTACAATAACAACAGGAAGTAAATTTCCTAGTGATTTTTTTTAGATAACAAAAATCTTTGTCGTTTAAAGTCTCGAAAGTAATTATTTACTTAGGTCGATAATACGATACTGACAAGAGTATATATAAGCTGGTATTCATATTTTTTTGATTTATAAGATAAAAAAGCTTAATAAAAGCGAAAGTAAGAGACAGCAGAGACCATTTTTCAGTCTTGTCGCCAAGGCTAGAAGAGCTGTTTGTGTAGCAATCAATATTTTCAAGACACATAGCATTTAACCAAGTACTCATATAGTTTTTAAATAGAAGATGCAGAAACATTGTTTTTGCATCTTTTTTTTTAGAACTAAAAAGATTACCGAAGAATAGACTATTTCCTCATTTTGGTCGATAAAGAGGTCTATTGTGACTCACAATCCTAAGCTTAACACATTATTAATACTACATATATTATAAGCAATCCCTATTTTTGCTGCAAATTCAATAGATATGGCATTTGATATAGATATGATACGCAAGCATTATGAGACGCTTGGGGATAAGTTAGCAAAGGTAAAATCTACATTGAACAGACCTTTGACCTTAGCTGAGAAGATTTTGTATGCTCATTTGCACAATGATTCTCCACTTCAAAATTATGGAAGAGGTAAAGATTACGTCTTTTTTGCCCCCGATAGAGTAGCAATGCAAGATGCGACAGCGCAGATGGCCTTACTCCAGTTTATGATGGCAGGAAAAAACAAAGTAGCTGTGCCTTCTACAGTACATTGTGATCACTTGATTCAAGCCAAAATGGGCGCGGACACCGATTTACAAAATGCAATTAATACAAGTAATGAAGTCTTTAATTTCCTGGAATCAGTATCTGATAAGTATGGGATAGGCTTTTGGAAGCCAGGTGCAGGGATTATTCACCAGGTGGTCTTAGAAAACTATGCTTTTCCAGGTGGAATGATGATAGGCACAGATAGTCATACTGTAAATGCAGGAGGACTAGGCATGGTAGCCATTGGTGTAGGAGGAGCAGATGCTGTGGATGTGATGGCAGGTATGCCTTGGGAGCTGAAGAATCCAAAACTGATAGGTGTAAAGCTAACAGGAAAATTATCTGGCTGGTCTTCTCCAAAAGATGTTATTCTAAAAGTGGCTGATATACTGACAGTAAAAGGTGGTACAGGTGCTATAGTAGAATACTTCGGCGATGGAGCCAAGGGCATGTCGTGTACAGGTAAAGGTACCATCTGTAACATGGGTGCAGAGATAGGTGCGACGACTTCTACCTTTGGTTACGATGAAAGTATGGATAGATACCTGAGAGCAACGGATAGAGTAGATATTGCAGACGCAGCTAAAGCAGTACAAGAACATTTGACTGCAGATCCTGAGTGCTATGCAGATCCTGAGAAGTACTTTGATCAGGTTATAGAGATTAATCTTTCAGAATTGAAGCCATTAATTAATGGACCTTTTACACCAGACCTCTCTACTGGAGCAGGAAAAGACATGACTGAAAAGGCGACTAAGAATGATTGGCCATTAGATGTAGAATGGGGACTGATCGGTTCATGTACAAATTCTTCTTACGAGGATCTCTCCAGAGCAGCATCTATAGCAAAGCAAGCTGTGGATAAAGGCTTGACCACAAAAGCAGAATTCGGTATCAATCCAGGCTCAGAGCAAGTAAGATATACAACAGAACGAGATGGAATCCTTAAGATATTCGAAGATCTCAATGCAACGATATTCACAAATGCATGTGGGCCTTGCATAGGTCAGTGGGCGAGATATAAAGACCCAATGAATGCGCCTAAGAATAGTATCATACATTCATTCAATAGAAATTTCTCAAAGAGGGCAGATGGTAATCCAAGTACACATGCTTTTGTAGCTTCTCCAGAAATGGTAGCAGCAATAGCAATTGCAGGAAGACTGGATTTCAACCCAATGACGGATACCTTAACCAATAACAAAGGTGAGCAAGTAAAACTAGATGAGCCTACAGGTTTTGAATTACCACCTAATGGATTTGCCGTAGAAGATAGAGGGTATAATGCCCCTGCTGAAGATGGAAGTAAAATAGAGGTGAATGTAGACCCTAAATCTGATAGGATACAACTACTCACACCATTCAAGCCTATCCTTCAAGATCAGATGACAGATATGAGAATCTTGATCAAGGTCAAAGGAAAATGTACTACTGATCATATTTCGATGGCAGGACCGTGGTTGACCTATAGAGGACATTTAGAGAATATCTCTGAAAACTGCTATACAGGTGCTATCAATTACTTCAATGATGAAGCAAACAATGTCATCAATTACGAAACTAATACCTATGGCCCTGTTCCAGACTCTGCTAAAGTTTATCAGAAGAAAGGAATAGGTACGGTTGTATTTGGGGAAGAAAATCTTGGAGAAGGATCTTCGAGAGAGCATGCAGCCATGGAACCAAGATTTTTAGGCGTCAATGCAGTTATCGTAAAATCATTTGCAAGAATCCACGAGACAAACCTCAAGAAACAGGGAATGCTGGCTTTGACCTTTGCAGACAACGCAGATTATGACAAAGTAAGACAAGATGATCAAGTCAGTATTTTTGGCTATCAAGAAATGGAAGCTGGCAAACCTTTAATGGTTTATCTAAGACATGCTGATGGTACAGATGACTTCTTCTTGGTCAATCACACTTATAACAAAGCACAAATAGAGTGGGTAAAAGCTGGCTCTGCGCTAAATAAAATACGACAAGATATGGGAGTGGCTTAAGAAGGCTTTGCTCTTATTAGAAATAAAGAGGTTGTCTACTATTTAGGCAACCTCTTTTTTTTGTGCCCAACTTTGTAAACAGGTCAGAATATAGAAATTTGCATTCATATCTTTAAAAAGAGACTCATTTACTATTTAGCTTGCTAAAAGGTGCCCAAATTGAATGAGTTAGTGAATGTTCTCTTCAAATTTACTCGTTGATACCTACTCTAGCTGTTGTAATCGACTGTTTCTAAATAGATTATTCT
>CAZKXO010000002.1:0-50741 GCA_964556525.1 uncultured Saprospiraceae bacterium | reverse complement strand
CCCTTTTTCCCCTATGAAGCTGTCATTTTGTCTATTGTTTGAGCTCATGGGCCTAATGGAATCTTATTTGATACAGTAGTGATAAATAAATATATTGCAGAATGACCTACGATAATTTTACGATAAAGGCTCAAGAAGCCATCATTAAGGGCCAGCAGGAAGCGGGCAAACTGGATCAGCAGCAGGTAGACACTGTACATCTCCTGAAGGGTATTATAGACACTGACGAGCAGCTAGCAGAGTTCCTTTTTCAGAAAATGGATGTCGGTATTCCTGCTCTAATCAAAAAGTTGGTGGATCAGATGAAGAAATACCCCAAAGTGGAAGGCAGCCAAAAACAATTCCTGACCAATGACTCCAATTCAGCCCTCAATCGTGCTAAAAAGATGTTGCCAGAGTTCGGCGATGAGTTTATCTCTATAGAGCTGATACTGCTAGGTATACTGGGAGGCAAAGATAAGGGTGCTCAAATCTTGAAAGATCTAGGTGTAACACAGAAAGGGTTGAAAGCTGCCATCTTGGAAATCAGAAAAGGCAGTAAGGTGGATAGCCAGACTGCTGGTGGCGAGTACAATGCTCTAAACAAATACGGGATCAACCTCAATGAGAGGGCAGAGTCTGGTAAGCTGGACCCTATTATAGGAAGAGATGAAGAAATCAGAAGAATACTTCACATACTATCTAGACGTAAAAAGAACAATCCGATTATAGTCGGTGATGCAGGTGTCGGAAAGACAGCTATTGTAGAAGGTATCGCTTGGCGTATTGTGAAACAAGATGTGCCAGAAAACCTACAGTCCAAAAAGATATTTTCCTTAGATATCGCTGGACTGATAGCTGGTGCTAAGTTCAAGGGAGAGTTTGAAGAAAGGCTGAAGGCGGTAATCAAAGAGGTCAATGCCTCTGACGGTCAGGTCATCTTATTTGTGGATGAGATCCATACACTGATAGGTGCTGGTGGTGGTAATGGTGCTATGGACGCAGCTAATATCTTGAAACCTGCACTGGCTAGAGGGGAACTCAGAACGATAGGCGCAACGACCTTGGATGAATACCAAAAACATTTCGAAAAGGATAAGGCTCTAGTCAGAAGATTCCAGACGGTCTATGTGGATGAGCCACCTGTGGCAGATACGATTTCCATCCTGAGAGGTATCCAGGAAAAATATGAGATGTATCACAAGATTGAGATTTTGGATGAAGCCCTTATTGCGGCGGCAGAATTATCTCACAGATATATTACTGAGAGAAAACTACCGGACAAAGCCATAGACCTCATAGATGAGGCTGCAGCAAAAATGCGTTTGGAGCTGGACTCGGTACCTGAGGAGATAGACGAGTTGGACAGAAAGGTCCGACAGTTGGAAATAGAAAGAGAGGCAATAAAAAGAGAAAAGGATACCAAAAAACTCAAAAACATCAATGAGCAAATAGCCAACACCAGAGAAAAACTAGATTCTCTAAATGCCAGATGGAAAAATGAAAAGGAGATTGTAGATCAGATTCAGGCCATCAAAAAAACGGTGGAAGAACTGGAACATCAGGCTGAGCTTGCTGAAAGAGACAGTGATTTCGAGAAAGTAGCAAAGATTAGATATGGCGATCTCAAAGAAAAAGAGGCCATGCTGAAGGCTGCCGAAGACAAACTAGATCAGATCTCAGAAGAGTCCAGATTTACCAATGAAGAAGTCACCGCCAATGACATCGCCGAAGTTGTAGCAAGATGGACAGGCATCCCTGTATCCAAAATGATGCAGAGCGAAAAAGACAAATTGCTCAAACTAGAAGAAGAAATAGGCAAGCGTCTGATAGGACAGACAGAGGCGGTCACCGCAGTGTCAGATGCCATCAGAAGAAGCCGCTCTGGATTAGCAGATCCCAATAAGCCGATAGGTTCCTTTATCTTCCTTGGGCCTACAGGGGTAGGAAAGACTGAGCTGGCAAAGACCTTGGCTGAAGTACTCTTTGATGATGAAAAAGCGATTACCAGAATAGACATGTCTGAGTATCAGGAGAAACATTCTGTGTCCCGACTTGTAGGAGCGCCTCCAGGTTACGTAGGTTATGATGAAGGGGGACAACTTACAGAAGCCGTCAGAAGAAGACCTTACTCTATCGTCTTACTGGACGAAATAGAAAAAGCCCACCCGGACACCTTCAATATATTATTACAGGTACTGGATGACGGTAGGCTGACTGATAATAAAGGCCGTGTTGCCAACTTTAAAAACACAATCGTCATCATGACCTCCAACATGGGTGCCGAGACCATCCTTGAGAACTTCGAAGACCTTGATGCTGTAGGGAACGAACACAAAGCGGATATCATCGAGACCACCAAGCTGGAAGTTTTTGATGTACTGAAAGAAAGGCTGAGACCAGAATTTCTCAATAGGATAGACGACCAGATTATGTTTCAGCCATTGACCAAGGCGGAGATAAAGCAGATCGCTTTCCTTATTTTGAAAAAGACCAAAAAAAATCTGGCCAAGTCAGAGATGGGTATAGAGTTTTCAGATTCTGCCATGGATCTCATTGCAGAGTTGGGCTATGACCCACAGTTTGGTGCCAGACCTCTAAAGCGAGTCATCCAAAAGGAGATCACCAATGAACTGTCTAAGCAGGTGTTATCGGGAGCCTTCAGTGCCGGAGATACCATATATATAGGTACAGATGCGAAAGGCTTTACTTTTACTCAGTCTCCTAATAAGTCCAAAGACAAACCTAAGGTGGCAAAGAAACCTAAAAAGTCTAAAGCAGATAAGCTGCAAAAAGCAGCCGAGGAGGTCAAAAAGGCCGTAGACGATATTAAAGGTGAAGAAGAATAAAAATATTGCCAGCGTTGTGCTCATGTTGGTTTTGCTGATTTCAGCTGACCTGACAAGCCAATGCTTTGTGACAGGTGCAGACCTATCATATACCACAGAGATTCTTCGCAACGGAGGAGAGTACTTTGATGAAAACGGCATCTCCGTAGATCCCTTCGAGTTCTTTGCAGACAAAGGCACCAAAATGGTCCGCCTGAGACTCTGGCATACACCTGATAATCTCAGAGATTTCTGTGGCAATGCTATAAAGTCTGGAGGTCTCGACGATGTGCTGGAGGCTGCTCAAAGAGTAGTTACCCAAGGAATGCAACTGAAGCTTGCCATACATTACAGTGACTATTTTGCTGATCCCGGCAAGCAATTCAGACCTGAGGCATGGAACAATTTGTCACAAGAGGTGCTCTTAGACTCTATAGAGAATTATACCCTTCAGGTACTTGACCGCTTACAGTCGCAGAACACCTTACCCGCTATTGTCAGCATAGGCAACGAGACCACTTGGGGATTTGTCGATGAGACGCCTACGACCAGCGGTTTTTCATGGCCAGCTGATGCTGATAAGTTTAATGCTGCATTGTCTGCCATTGATTCCTTTAATGACAGAGAAGGTACCGAAGTCAAAAAGGCACTGCATTTTACAGAATCAAGTGCTGAATGGGCGGTAGATCTCTTCCAGCAAAACGGCATAGAGAACTATGACCTTCTGGGCATCTCCTATTATCCTTTTTTCTCGCCTGAGATTGGACTGTCTGCCTTAGGTAGTACTATCAGAAAGCTCACAACGGATTATACACGAGAACTCATGGTTTTCGAAACAGGCTTTGCATGGACGGATGGCTATTCTGACAGCTACAATAATTTCATAGGGAACAATGGTACAGTCTTATCTTATCCTAAATCAGCAATAGGTCAGAAGGACTTTCTAATGGACTTGGCACAGACGATAATGGATAACGGAGGCACAGGTCTTATATATTGGGAACCTGCATGGATAAGCTCGGACCTCTGTGATCGCTGGGGACAGGGCTCCTCATACGAGAATGTATCTTTGTTTGATGTGGAAAAGCAAAGAGCTTTGCCAGCTTTTGATTTTTTTGATTTCTGTGATAACTCCTCCACGGCAAACGCAGAAAGCAAAGGCGAGACCCTACAAGTCTATCCCAATCCCATAGGAAAAGCAACCTTGTTTATAGAGAATGCTACACTGGGAGCCAGCTGGGAATTATACAATCTTAATGGTGCAAAGGTGGCTTCAGGAATTATGGAATCAGCCGATGGATTCATCTTGCTAGATAGAGTAGGCATTTCCAGCGGCACCTACTTCTTTACTACCCAATCAGAAAAGAAACAAAGACGGACACGAAAAATTGTTTTAATCTAGGCAGATTATAGTTCGAAGCTGACACCTTGAGCTGCTTTCTGTCGGTACTTGTCATGGTCAAAACAATACAGCTTTGCAGGCCTGTGGGCAACGGAATCCTGACTTTCATTGAGGTCTATAAGTACGTCCAGGGAGTTGAGTTTTCTTCTGAAATTTCTCTTGTCTAGTTTCATGTCCAGAACACATTCATAGAGCCCCTGCAATTGCTGCAAGGTGAATTTGCTTGGCAACAAGTTAAAGCCGATAGGGCATTCTCTAAGTTTTTTTCGGAGTACAGATAAGCACTTACTTACGATCTCATTATGATCAAAGGCCATCTCATCCAGTTCTGAAACTGGCACCCACCTTAGTTGGTTACCTGTGTGATCCTGGATTTCGTATTGTGAGATGATAATCAGGGAGAAGTAAGCAATAGTGATTACCCGGCCGAATGGATGCCTCTCTATAGCACTGAAGGCTTCCACTTGTTCCAGATAGACTTCGGATAGACTGGTAGAATCCAGTAATACTTTCTGTGCGGCTTGTCTTAAGGTCTGGTCAGATTGCAATAAAGTACCCAGTAGTGACAGCTTACCCTTGTACTGAGGAATGTCACTTTCCATAAGCAGCACTTTTAGCACATTGTCTTGATAACCAAAAATGACGCAGTCTACAGAGATATGGAATGAGGGGTTGTCCTCTAGTTTTAACTTCCAGTCTCCCAGGTGAGTTTCTTTTTCTATATCCATAGTCATAAAAATGGTGGATGCTTCTGAAAAGCATCCACCATTTAGCTTATAATCAATTAATCACTTTGCAATACTAAATCTTTTTCCGATTAAGTAGTCTTCATTCGACACATTAAGCATGTAGGCGCCACTCTGAAGGTCTGAGACATTCAGTTGGTTAAGCTGATCTGCTTGTAAGTTCTGTCTAAATACTGTCTTACCAGCTAAGTCTATAATTCTTACAGAAACTTGACCTTGAATTTCTATAGCATCTAGGTCTATGTTCAGTATGTTACTTGCTGGGTTAGGATATATCTGTATAGAAGCAGGGTCTACCAGATCTTGAGTATTAGAAGAAGAATCAAAAAGATAATCACCAGTAGAAGAATTGAAAGTAACTCTATAGGTACCAGCAACTGTCTCTATATTTGGTCCATTTGCATCACCTACACCTGCTGGAAAATCTACAAGCCCCCAGTTAACGGTCCAGTCATTTTCAGCTCTGAACTTTATACCACTACCATCCGTGTCATCTGGATCAAAATCCAAAACAGTAAAGTCATCTACTGACCACAGATTGAAGTCATCCACGTCTTTTACCATTGGCGTATCATTTTCCCAGTCACCGAAAGGACCAGATTTTCCGATAAGTCCCACAGTGCCATACTCTACTACTTCACGGAAATTATAGACTCCTGTAAGTGAATTGAAGCTAATGATATAGTCTCCTGCTGTTATCGGAATGTTCGGACCATTCTCTAGAATACCCGTTCCTGAAGGGAAATCCGCAGCACCCCAGTTGACAATCCAATCATTATCTGCTCTAAACTTTGCTTCACCATCTAATAGGTCCATTCTGATACTCCAACTGTGCACATCGTCAGGGTCTTGTATAAGGTCTGTGTCTGTATCCCAACCACCAGGTGTTGCATCACCTATAATTCCTACTGTTGCAAACTCTTCGATGAGTCTGAAATTATAGTCTCCCGTAGTAGAGTTAAAAGTGACAAAGTAGTCTCCAGCAGTAACAGGAATATTTGGACCGCCAGGTTCTCCTACACCAGTAGGGAATTCAGTGCCACCCCAATCGTTAACCCAGTCATCATCAGCTCTGAATTTTACCTCACCATCAGTAAGGGTGATAATAAGTGTCCACAATTCTCCATTGTCAGGATCTTTGGTCATGTCAGTGTCTTCGTCCCAGCCACCTGGTGTTGCATCACCTATAAGGCCGATGGAGCCAAAACTGATTTCAGACTCGAAAGTATATACACCAGTAAGAGTATCTAAAGTTACACGGTATAGTGCTCCTGGATTGACAGGAATATTGGGACCATCCTGCATAGCAGTATCAGAAGGAAAGCCTGTAGCACCCCAGTTGACTGCCCAGTCATCATTCTGTCTAAACTTTGCTTCTCCAGTGGTCAAAGTGATATCTATGAAGAACCTGTTAGGATCTGTTTGGTCTTTAAACATATCCGTGTCTTCATCCCAGCCACCAGGAGTTGCGTCACCGATGATGCCGATGTCACTATCTACATCGAAATAATATTCACCTGTAGCGGTATTGAAAGTGATAAAGTAGTCTCCGGCAAATACGCCGATGTTAGGCCCATCTTGTTCTCCGATACCAATCGGGAAATCCGTAGCACCCCAGTTGACCAGCCAGTCATCATCCTGTCGGAATTTTACTTCTCCATCAGTAAGGGTTATTTGTATAGTCCATATGTCCGTGCTATCAGGGTCTTGGGTCATATCAGTATCAGCATCCCAGCCACCTGGCGTTGCATCTCCTATGATTCCAATGCTCTGAGCCGAGAGACTGAATGAGAGTAGACTTAAAAACAAAGTAAAAAGTAGATGTCTTTTCATGTTTAAACTTTTGTTGTAAAATAATTCATTCAATTTGTCATTTAATAATTCGTGTCATTTAGACACAATATACATTTTTTTATATTTTTAGCTAATAATCTTGTGCAAGACATAACTTTTAAAAATTATATATTCCCCTAATGACTATTAGACCATTTTTAATTTTATTGTTGGTCAGCTGGTCTTTTCTGCTTTGTGCTCAGAAAACCATCTCTGGGACCATCACTGATAGCACCAATGGAGACCCTCTTATCGGTGCCAGCATATTGGTTTCTGAGGGAACAGGTGGGACGATTACAGATATCGATGGCAGCTTTAGCCTGGAGATTCCGGCTAGGGTAGAACAAGTAGAAATCAGCTATACAGGCTACCAGACCCAGCTTGTCAACGTCTCTGATTTGGCTACCTTGAGTCTATCATTGACTCCAGGAGAAGTACTGGAAGAGATCGTCGTCATTGGCTATGGCACCATAAAAAGAGAAGATGCCACAGGTTCTATCCAAAGTGTCAGTTCGGAAAGTTTTAACCGTGGTGCACTGACCGGACCACAAGAATTACTGTCTGGAAAAGTAGCAGGCGTTTCTATAACCACTTCTGGTGATCCTGGAGGAGGTTCTAGAATTAGAATAAGAGGAGAGTCTTCTATCAATGCCTCCAATGATCCACTCATTGTTATAGATGGTGTGCCACTGGCGAGTAATAACATTGCAGGAAACAGAAACCCTTTCGATGTTATCAATCCCAATGATGTAGAATCCTTTACGGTGCTGAAAGATGCCT
The DNA here is from genome assembly GCA_964556525.1 of uncultured Saprospiraceae bacterium. Taxonomy (GTDB): domain Bacteria; phylum Bacteroidota; class Bacteroidia; order Chitinophagales; family Saprospiraceae; genus RFSX01. Next base: position 43,173 of record CAZKXO010000002.1, on the reverse strand, counting down.
CTGCCGCTGCCATCTATGGAAACAGAGCAGCAGGAGGCGTTATCTTAATTACCACTAAAAAAGGGAAGTCAGGTGACAAACTAAGCATAGGCTATAATGGCAATGTCAGCTTTGGTCAGATATCTAATAAAGTGGATGTGCTTAATGCAGATGAATTTAGAGCAGCGGTAGAAGAACACTTCGGAACAGAACATGCTGCCTACCAAAACTTAGGAGAAGCAGATACCGACTGGCAAGACGAAATCTATGAAACAGCAGTGGGTCATGAGCACAATGTCAATCTATCAGGAGGACTATCAAAGTTACCATATCGTCTTTCTTTGGGCTTTTTGGATAAGAATGGTGTCCTAAAAGGTGATAATTACAATCGACAAACCATCGGGCTCAATATCAATCCTGGTTTTCTAAACAATACACTTCAGGTAAATCTAGGACTGAAAAGCATCTGGTCTGCTAATAGATTTGCAGATAGAGGCGCAATAGGAAACGCCAATAGTTTTGATCCGACACAGACACCAATGGACGCCTCTAGTCCCTTTGGTGGTTTCACGACTTGGGTAAATGCAGTTGGTAATCCAGAATTCCTTGCACCGACCAATCCTCTTGCCCTACTAGAACTAAGAGAAGACATTTCTGATGTCAATAGAATAGTCGCCAATGCATCTGCAGATTACAGGTTGCCATTTTTGCCTGCCTTAAGGGCAAATCTCAATATCGCTACAGATCAGAGCAGCTCGGGCGGTACGGTTATGATACCGACTTTTGCTTCATTCTCCTTTGATCCTCTAAACGGAGGCGGTAGATCTGAAAACTATTCTCAATCTAGGTCCAATGACTTGTTGGAATTCTTCTTTAACTATGAAAAAGACTTCAGTAAACACAGTATGGATATCTTGGGTGGTTACTCTTGGCAGAAATTTGGTTTCGAGAATGAGTTCTTCAGAAGCAATGTTGCAGGCACCGCAAGTGAAACAACTCAAGGGAATGACAGCTACGAACTTTTCTTAATTTCTCTTTTCGGAAGAGTCAATTATAGTTTCAATGACAGATACCTATTGACAGTGAGTCTGCGTAATGATGGAACCAGCCGATTCTCACCTGAAAACAGATGGGGTCTCTTCCCTGCTGCAGCCTTTGCTGCTAAACTTTTAGAAAACGATAACAATACGTTCAATTCACTGAAGCTGAGGCTGGGTGCTGGTGTAACAGGGCAAGAAAATCTAGGAGAGGGTGACATCTCTAATTTCTATGCATATCAGCCGCAGTATACCCAAGGTTTTGAGAATGCCTCTTACCAATTTGGTCAGGAGTTTATTTTTACCCAAAGACCAGAAGGCTATGATACCAATATTAAGTGGGAAGAAACCGCCACCTACAACATAGGCTTGGACTTTTCTATAGTCAGAGACAGACTTTCTGGCTCCCTGGACCTTTACCAAAGAAACACCAAAGACTTACTTAATCGTATTCCTGTACCTGCAGGCACCAATCTGACCAACTTTATCACAACCAATGTCGGCAACTTGGAAAACCAAGGAGTAGAATTGTCCCTATTCTTTACACCAGTACAGACCGAGAAACTGAGCTGGGACCTGGCCTTTAATATGGCGCACAATAGAAATGAAATCACTAAACTGACGGCATCTGACGATCCTAATTTCGAAGGGGTACTCACAGGAGGCGTTGCAGGAGGTGTGGGTAGTACAGTACAGATACATAGTGTCGGACATGCGCCTAGAAGTTTCTTCCTACAGGAGCAAGCCTATGATGAAGCAGGAAATATTCTGGAAGGACAGTTTGTGGATAGAAATGGAGACGGCATAGATAATGACTTCTACAGAGGAGAGAACCCTGCTGCAGACTTCACCTATGGTCTGACCAGTAATTTCAATTATGGCAATTTTGGCTTTGCTATTGGGGCACGGGCCTTGACAGGCAACTTTGTTTATAATAATGTTCAGACTGATATTGGCTTTATCAATAGATTGGTCAATAGTTCCACTGTCTTACAGAATGTGCACAGTTCGGCCTTAGAACTTGGTGTATTTAATCAAAGCAGTTTGACCTTTAGTGATCACTTTATAGAAGACGCGTCTTTTCTTAGGGTAGACCACCTTACTTTGTCTTATGGCTTACATGACCTTGTAGGTTATGGCCTAGGACTAACATTTACTGTTCAGAACCCACTATTGCTTACCTCTTATTCTGGTCTGGATCCGGAAACAGATATTGGAATAGACAATAATTTATATCCAAGACCAAGGACTTACGTATTTGGATTATCTGCTAAATTTTAAATCTCAATTATGAAAAAAAATTTACACCTTTGGTTGTTGTTAGGATTGGGATTTATGATAAGTCTGAGTTCTTGTTTTAAGGACCTCGATACGGTACCTCTAGATCCAGATATATCTACTGCTGCAGTCGTCTACGATGACCCGGACACTTACAGACAGGTACTTGCCAAAGCATATGCAGGATTAGCAGTTTCTGGTCAAGAAGGCCCAGCGGGCAATTCTGATATAGAAGGCATAGATGAAGGTTTCGGGCAGTATCTAAGAGGACTATGGTACCATCAGGAATTTACTACAGAAGAAGCACTGGTAGGATGGAACGACCAGACTATTGCAGACTTTCACAATCATGAATGGACTGCAAGAGATGGATTTATTTTTGCCTTCTACAGTAGAATATTTTACCAAATACCACTTTGTAATGAATTTATAAGAGAGTCTACGCCAGAGAAACTGGAAGAAAGAGGTCAAAGTGATTTAGAGGCAGAAGTCAGTTTGTTCAGAGCAGAAGCCAGATTTCTGAGAGCCCTAAGTTACTGGCATGCCCTTGATATGTTCAGAAATGTGCCTTTTATCACAGAAGAAGATCTTGTAGGTTCTTTCTTTCCAGAACAAGCCTCTGCACAAGAGCTGTTCGATTATATAGAAAGCGAACTGCTGGCTATACAAGATGAAATCATACCGGTCAGAGAGAATGAGTATGGTAGAGCAGATCAAGGTGCAGTATGGGCACTACTAGCAAAACTATATCTCAATGCAGAAGTCTACATCGGACAAGCAAGATGGGACGACTGTCTGACCTATTGCGAAAGATTAATTGATAGTGACTATACCCTCGAAGAGGATTACCAACGAATGTTTCTTGCAGACAACCATCTTTCTAATGAAATCATTTTTCCTATAACTTTTGATGGTATAAGAACGAGAACTTGGGGTGGGACTACCTTCATTATACGTGCAGGCATAGGCGGCACAATGGATCCGCAAGAATCAGGAGTCAACTCTGGTTGGGGTGGTGTCAGAACCACACCACAGCTGGTAGATAAATTTGGAGATATCGGAGGGATAGTCTCTGCAGCTACAGAGGGCAATACTGTACGTTATCCTAAGATTTATACACCGGGAAGCTTCCAGAACTTTGATTTTTCTGATACAGATAATGCACTTTCTTCTGTAAACTCTGATAGAGTCTACGAGGGCTATAAGTATTTCCCAGAAGCTGGCGAATTTTTAGTTACTCAAATACCAAGTCCTTCCGCACCAAAATTTGGGGACACTGATGCAGATGGTGTATTAGACCCCAACGGCAGCAATATCATGATTGATGAAGAGGGATTGTATTTTATACAAATTGACTTAAATGACAATACTTATTCTATCACAAAGACAGATTTTGGTATCATAGGAGATGCTACACCAGGTGGTTGGGATGTGGATACACCGATGGAGTGGTCAGAAGAAAACCAGGCTTTAATTGTAAATGTTGCTCTAGGTCCTGGAGAATTTAAGTTTAGAGCAAACGCAGATTGGGCGATTAATTATGGGGATACAGGCGCTGATGGTATTTTGGATTTTGATGGAGATAATATAAGTGTCCCACCTTCTGATTACGAAATTCTTTTCTTCCCTAATCGTCCTGACTACACTTACCAGATAAAAGAAAGAGGCTTTGATCGTAGGCCCTTTTTCCACACAGATGGTCAGACCTTGAGTATAGAAGACATCACACAGTTTACAAATGGCTACGCTATTACGAAGTTTAAAAACATAAATTCTGACGGCACACCAGGCAGTAATTTGGAGCATCCGGATACCGATTTTCCGGTCTTTAGATTGGCTGACTTTTATCTGATGGCTGCAGAAGCTATAATAAGAGGAGGAGGAGATATCGGAAGAGCCACAGAATATTTCAATGCAGTTCGTTCGAGAGGCTTTGGAGGGATAGGAGGTACTATCAGTAGCGCCAATCTGGATTTGAACATAATTCTGGATGAAAGAGCCCGAGAGCTCTACTGGGAAGGACATAGACGTACGGACCTGATTAGATTCGGACAGTTTAGTGATGGCAATTATCATTGGGAATGGAAAGGAGGTGTCCAAGAAGGGCGCGCCACAGAATCATTCAGAGATGTATTTCCGATACCATCATCTGACATCGCAGCCAATCCGAATCTGACACAAAATGAAGGATATTAATGAGGCAAATATTAGTGTTAAGTTTCGTCATATTTTGTGCTTCTTTTTTGACAGGACAAAAATTTATAGATAGATCTGCAGAGTCTGACTTTAGTGCCGTAGGGGTCAATCGCGGTGTAGCAGTAGGCGATTATGACAATGATGGTCTCCAGGATATTTATATCAGTGTAAAAAACGGTAAGAATCTACTCTATAAGAATCTAGGTGATTTTCGGTTTAAGGAATTAGGTGCAGAAAAAGGCTTGGATTATGAGGGCTCTAGTCTGACCAGCATATGGATAGATGTCGACAATGATGCAGACTTGGATTTGTTTATCGCCAATACAAATCTGCAATGCTTGCTTTACAAAAATGAAAGCGGCAGCTTTACCAATGTAACTTCAACTTACCTCCCTGAGTTAATAGGAAACGTACAATCTGCCAATGTGGTTGACTTCGATAACGATGGCGACCTTGATCTATACTTGGCAAGATTTAATAAAGAAAACGTCCTCCTCAGAAATGAAAATGGCGAGCAGTTTCTAGACTACCTGGGTCCTGCTGGTATTTCTGATGTTGGACAATCTATGGGTGCCATTTTCTTTGACTACGACAACGACGGAGATCAAGATCTCTACCAGACAAGAGATGGCAACGCTGGTAATCTCTTCTTCAGAAATGATGGCGGCTATTTTGTAGATGCAACAGAGCAAACAGGTACAGGCTACAAAGGGCATGGTATGGGAGTAGATATAGGAGACATCAATGGAGATGGTCTGATGGACATCTATTTCTCTAATCTTCGCGAGAACGTATTATACATTCAGAATGAAAGACACAGCTTTGATCAGTACAATACAGAAACGATACAAGACTTAGGTATGGGCTGGGGTACCTTGTTTGTAGACAGTAAGAACAGTTCAAATCAAGACATCTTTGTAGCCAATGACAGCCACTTTAAAGTAGATGGCATTAACTATCCCAACAAGTTGATAGTAAACAGAGGTGAGATGAACTTCTTTGCACCTCCTATGAATCCCGATTTCCAAAACACTTATGCGTCTTATGGTACAGCGGCCGCCGACTTTGACAATGATGGTCTGATTGACTTAGTACTCTGTAATGCAGGAACAGATGGCAATCAGATTTTCCAAAATCAAAGCGACGGCAACAACTACCTGTCTGTAGAACTTGATGGTGTAAAATCCAATGCCTATGGAGTAGGCGCCAGAGCTGAGTTGTATACACCAGAGCTAATACTGACAGAACAGCTAGTTTCTGGACACAGTTATGCTTCACAAAGCGCTTTGCAATTACATTTTGGTCTAGGTGATACCGAACAAATAGACAGCCTTGTCATCTACTGGCCTTCAGAAGTAAGACAAGTGGTCACAGAGCTTAACATCAATGAGCTCATTACTATTACGGAGACCTCTGCTCCACCTCGAAACAGGCTGGTCTGGACAGAACCGGAATTTCCGACTCAGAACGATGATATAAAATTGTTTTTCAATGCCAAGGAAGGCAATGGTGTCTTACAAGGATTCGGTGGTCCTGTGTACATGCATGCGGGGCTGATTACCAGTAGCAGTGCTGCGCCATCTGACTGGAAATTTGTACAAGGTGTCTGGGGAGTAGCTGACGATAGGGTAAGGATGGATTCTGAAGGTGATGACATCTATTCCAAATCGTATAACATCACAGATTTTTATGGTATTCCTCCAGGGGAAGTTGTCGAGCAACTGGCTTTTGTTTTTAGGTCAGCAGATGGGTCCAGAGCAGGGAGAGAATCAGATGGTGGAGATATCTTTTTGGATGTATTTCCTCCAGACGCTGGTTTGCTGGTAGACCTTATTTCACCTAGTGCAGACAATATAGTACTAGAAGAGGAAGAAGAATTGGATATTATTTTAAGTATAAATAAAGAATCGATTGTTACGATCCTGGATAATGGCACTGAGATCTTTACAGGTGCTGGTACAGACATAAATTTTGTACATACAGTATCTGGCTTGGGTGGACATGAGCTGCAGCTTATCGTAGATGATGGAGAGGAGCTGGCAGAAATAAGCAGAAGTTATATAGTCATATCAGCATCAGATGAAAGAGAAGATCCGCCAGTAGAACTTATTAACGGTATCAACTATGCTTCGGGTTCCTACTATTTCCAACTCACAGCGCCACTTAAGAACCACGTCTTTTTGCTCTGCCCACGAAATGATTTTAGTGTAGACGAAAGTTTTAGGATGAACAAATCCTTTGACGGCAACAGCTACTGGATAGAGTTACCGACCAGTCTTTTTGATATGCAAACCAACACTTACCAATATTTGGTAGATGGAGAGATAATCATAGCGGACCCATTTTCCACTGTTGTACTAGATCCTTTCAATGATTCTGGGGTGCCTGATGAAACACTATCCGAGCTGCCACCTTATCCTACAGGGCAGACGACAGGAATGGTCACTGTATTTGATTTGGTAGAATCGGACTTTCCTTGGACAGTAGATGATTTTGAAAAACCAGCCAATACCGACTTGGTCATCTATGAGCTTATGATGAGAGACTTTCTCGGAGATCAAAGCTATAAGAGCATGTTGGATACTTTAGATTATCTGGAAACATTAGGTGTCAATGCAATAGAGCTGATGCCTATTTCCGAGTTTGAAGGTAATCAGAGTTGGGGTTATAATCCGAGCTTCCATATGGCTGTAGATAAATATTACGGTTCCAAGGACCAACTTAAAGCAGTCATAGACGCTTGCCATCAAAGAGGGATTGCGGTAATACATGATGTTGTGTTTAATCATGCTTTTTCTCAGAGTCCATTATGTCAGCTGTACTGGAACCCAGGACTTTTCAGACCGACGCCAGAAAGCCCATATCTAAACGAAACAGCCAAGCATCCATTTAATGTAGGCTATGATTTCAATCATGAAAGTGCCTACACCAAAGAATGGGTAAAGCAGGTTCTCACTTATTGGATGAAAGAGTTCCGTTTTGATGGTTTCCGTTTTGACTTGTCCAAAGGGCTGACACAGACCTTCTCTGGTAACAACAATACAATTATGTCCCGCTTTGATCAGAGCAGGATTAATATTCTGCAAGATTACGCAGACCACATTTGGGCTATAGACGATGATGCCTATGTCATCATGGAGCATTTTGCAGACAACGACGAAGAGCAGGTGCTGTCCGATTATGGTATGATGCTGTGGGCCAACACAACCTACCAGTTTGCAGAAGCTGCAATGGGCTTCAGGTCAGACTTGGAAGGGGCAGACTACACTTTCAGAGGGTGGTCACAACCACACCTTATTGCTTATATGGAAAGCCATGATGAAGAAAGAATGGCTTATAAGCTGAGACAGTTTGGCGATGCTAGTGGAGATTACAATACAAGAGAATTGGCTACAGGCATGGAAAGGATAGCAGCTGCCAGTGCAATCTATTTTAGCATACCTGGTCCTAAAATGCTGTGGCAATTTGGAGAACTGGGCAATGATGATTCTATCAATAGATGTACCAATGGCTCAGTCAATGACAATTGCAGGCTAGACCCTAAACCTGTCCGCTGGAATTATTTTGAAGACGAAAGGAGGAGAGGACTTTACGATAAGTTGTCGGCAATGCTTTACCTAAGAAATAATTATGACGTATTCAGTACACGTGATTTTACTTTTTCTGATGGTAATTTTTTCTTGAAACTAGTTCACCTTAATTCGCCAGATATGAATGTGGTTTCTATGGCCAACTTCAGAACCATAAATTCTGACCTCAATCCTAAGTTTCCTTACACAGGTACCTGGCATGAGTATTTTACAGGAGAGGTGCGAGAAGTAACGGATACCGATGCACGTATAACTTTTGAACCAGGGGAATACCGCATTTATTTGTCAGAGCCAGTTATGCCACCAGGAGGCTTTTTTACAAGTACAACAGACCCGACCATTTCAGCTTCTAGTATCTATCCCAATCCTGTTAAGTCAGGGCAAGCTTTAGAGATATCTTTTGAAGATAACACATTGATTAAGCAGGTTCGGATAGTGGACATGGAGGGTAAGCTGAATGTGTTGTCCTTTCAGCAAAGTGGTTCTCTAGCAATAGTAGCTGTGCCTGATTTGTTGTCAGGAATGTATGCCTTAACCATCGTTACTGCACATGGTACAGAGAGCAAGAAACTGGTTGTCATTCCATAGTTATGAGAAATAAGATTCTAGTAAGCTTATTGCTTGGCTCTTTTTTCTGGCTACAAGCACAATATGTCCAACCAGAGTCTGGGCCCGTGTTTGTAGAAGACGAAGTCCCTAGAGTAGATTTGTTTTTGCCTCAGTCGGATTTGGATAAGATTTTTGAAGATGTAGAAAGCGATGAGGAATTTGCAGCTACTTTTATTTTTACCAGTTCCGAACTCATAGATACACTGGAAGAAGTCGGCGTAAGATTACGAGGAAATACATCCAGACATTCTGCCAAGAAATCTATAAAAGTGTCTTTTAATGGCTTCAGACCAGGACGAAAGTTCAAGGGGCTAGAAAAACTAAACCTTAACGGGGAGCACAATGATCCCTCTATTATAAGATCCAAACTCTGCTGGGACCTTTGTCATCAGCTGGGTATTCCTGCTTCCAGGTCTAATCATGTCGCTTTATATATCAATACCCAGTATATGGGCCTCTATATAAATGTAGAGCAGGTGGATGAAGAGTTTATCCAAAAGAGATTCCAGGGTGAGAATGGCAATCTATATAAATGTTTGTGGCCTGCAGACTTGGCCTTCAAAGGTACTGACCCTAACGTGTACAAGGAGGTCTTTTTTGGCAGAAGAGCTTATGAACTGAAAACAAATAAGGATAGAGACAATTACACCGATCTTGCAGAATTTATAAAGGTGCTCAACAACTATAAGGGTGAAATGCTTCAATGTGAAATCGAAAAGCTATTTGATGTAGACACCTACCTGAAGACTATTGTCATGGATGTACTAACCAGCAATTGGGATGGACCTATAGTCAACAAAAACAATTTCTTTCTGTATACAGATTCTCATACTGGAAGAATAACCTACATCCCTTTTGACCTAGATAACACTTTAGGGATAGATTGGTTTGGAGTAAACTGGGCAGAAACAGACATTTATAACTGGTCTTCTTATTCAGGAGAAGAAAGACCCATATACGATCAGATCTTGTCCATTCCAGAATACAGAGACAGATACAGTTTCTATCTAAGAGAAACAATGGAAAAGTATTTTAATGTTCTGGAGCTATTTCCATACTTGGAATCTAAGCGGAATTTGATAGAAGACTTCAGACTCAATGACCCATTGGCCGGAAGAGATTATGGCTGGACCTATAATGATTTTTTGGCCAGCTATGACGAGCCACTAGGAGGACATGTGAAAAATGGGCTGGTAGATTATATAGATTTAAGAGTTTCATCTGCTCTAGCACAAGTAGAGAACAATGACATTTTGCCCTATCTCCGATTGGATTATGAAATTGCTACTGACGAGGTAGTTTTTTCTGGTCATGCTCAAGATGATGGGGAGATTACAGAGTTACAATTGAATTACAAAATTGACGATGGACCATGGGAGACAGCCTCTGTGGAGTTAGACACGGATAACAGTTTCGGATTTGTATTGCCTTATTCTTCTACAGGGACACTTGACTATTATTTTGACCTTACAGATGATGCTAATCAGGGTAGTTCCTATCCAAAGTGCCGAAATGGACAATTGCAGTTGGGCTTTACAGAGGTGAGCAATATTGTTATAAATGAATTTATAGCCAGCAATAGTAGTACCAGTCAGGACGAAGGGGGAGACTATGATGATTGGATAGAATTGTACAATGCTGGCAACAGCCCTGTACCACTAAACAATTTTTTTCTTACTGATGACCCGGATAATGTAACCAAGTGGCGACTGCCTAACATCTTGCTTAACCCCAGACAATACCTGATTGTATGGGCAGACGAAGACGGACATCAAGGTGATCGCCATGCCAACTTCAAGTTGTCCAAAGCTGGAGAGTTTGTCGGTCTGTATGACGGTCCCGAAAATAATTTTGCACCTATAGATACCATTACGTTTCCAGAACAAGAGACAGATAGGAGTTATGCTCGTAGGCCTAATGCTGTAGGTCCCTTTGAGATAACAGAAGAAGTAACATTCAGAGGCAACAATGATATGTTCTCCAGTGTGGAAGAGTCCTCCCAGAACCAAATTAATATTTACCCCAATCCAGTTCAAGACCTATTGCATTTAGGAAACGACCAGAAGCTGTATTCTATTAAGTGCTATAACAGTTCCGGCATCTTGATGCTAACTAAAAACTTGGCCAACCAAATAGACGTCAGCGAGTATCCTGTTGGTATCTATTTAGTAAAGATAGAAGGCCTTGGAAGCTGGCGCTTTATCAAGGTAGATTAAATAAGCTATCAGAATTGCAATAGGTAGTTCTCTAAATATAATTTCGAAGACACAACTTGATAATATGATGAATCGAATAGCTAACTGTCTGACAGTCTATTTTATGCTTTTGTCTGTAAGTGCAATAAGCCAAAGTCTGGAAAGGGTAGAACCACCTTTTTGGTGGGCAGGCATGAATGATAATAAGTTACAATTAATGGTGTATGGCGAGAACATATCTCAGCTGCAACCCAAGATAAGATACAAAGGTGTCATGATAGGGAAGGTCCACAAACCAGACAATCCCAACTATCTATTTCTTGATCTCGTTATGATGCCTTCTACTAAGCCAGGTGAGATGACGATCCAGTTTAATAGAGGCAGGAAAACCATTATAGAGCACAAATACGAATTGCTCGAAAGAACAGCTGGTTCTGCAGACCGAGAAGGTATAGATCCTTCTGATGTGGTTTATCTCATTACACCTGATAGATTTGCCAATGGGAATCCTGACAATGATCAGCTAGACAGTCTTGGATTGCGAGAAGGCTTAAATAGAAGTTTGGAGTATGGAAGACATGGTGGAGACATCCAAGGTATAGTAGATCACTTGCCCTATATTAATGACATAGGTTTTACAGCTATCTGGCTCAACCCCGTTCTAATTAATGATCAACACGAATGGTCGTATCACGGCTATGCGACAACAGATTATTATACAGTTGACCCGCGTTTCGGCAGTAATAAAGAGTATGTTGCTATGTCTCTAGAAGCCAAAGAAATGGGCATGGGTATGATTATGGATATTATAGTCAACCACTGCGGAAGTTATCATTGGTGGATGGAAGACCCACCTTTTGATGACTGGATAAATAATCAAGACAATGAATATCTGGGGACCAATCATAGAAAAGAAACCCTCCTAGATCCTTACGGAGCCAAAGAAGACAGACGCATAATGACTGAAGGCTGGTTTGTCCCAGCGATGCCCGACCTCAATCAGCGCAATCAATTTATGTCCACCTATCTTATTCAGAATTCTATTTGGTGGATAGAGTATGCCCACTTGGCAGGAATACGGCAAGACACCTATTCGTATCCGTTTAGTGAGTTTATGGCAGACTGGACTTGTGCCATCAAAAATGAATATCCTAATTTTTATATCGTTGGTGAGGAGTGGATAGATGATCCTGCCGTGATTGCTTATTGGCAAGAAGGCCAGACCAATCAGGAAGGCGAAAGTTCTTGTCTGCCCGGATTGATGGATTTTCCACTTTGTTTTGCCGTCCACAAAGGACTGACAGAAGAAGAAGGTTGGGAAACAGGACTTATCAGACTTTACCAATCCTTGTCGAGAGACTTCCATTATCCAGACCCTAGCCAGCTCGTCATCTTTCCTGACAACCATGATATGAAAAGAATCTTTGTGGAAATGAATGAGGATATGGCGAGATATAAAATGGCACTGACCTTTCTAATGACCACTAGAGGGATTCCACAACTATACTACGGCACCGAAATCGTAATGAACCAAGGTGCCAATGGCAGCCACGGTCTTATCCGTTCTGACTTTCCTGGTGGCTGGGAAGGTGACGCCGTAAGTATTAAGGATGGTATAGGACTCACCGAGCAACAATCTGAGGCATTATCCTTCTGCAAGAATTTGCTCAACTGGCGTAAAACAAATACCACGATACATACCGGCAAGCTAACCCACTTCATTCCGATGGATGGTGTCTATGTTTATTTCAGACATGGAGATGCGGGCAAGGTTATGGTTGTCCTAAACAAGAATACAGAAGAAACACAACTGGTCTTGGAGCGATTTAGAGAATTGCTTCCTGCTACCAGTAAGGGAAAGGAAGTGTTTTCTGGAGAGAGCTATGACATGAGTAAGAGTATAATGCTTAAGCCGTTAGCAGCGCATGTGTTTGAGGTTGAATAATTTATTAAAAAATGACACTAGTAGAGATAAATAGAGCTTTTGACCAAATTATAATGAAGCCTTACGACTCAGTCCACATGCCTAATCGCCCTCGGCTCTGTAATCAATAAATTGCTCAACCCTGCAATAATAAGGCAAGTTCCTGCCAGCAACATCGTATTGATAATTGCATCACCAAAGAAGGTCTTGTACGCAAAGTTAATACCACCAATAGCTGCTACGATCTGCGGAATAACAATAAACATATTGAAGAGTCCCATATAGATGCCCATCTTTTTGGGGTCTATGGTGCTGGACAGCATGGCATAGGGCATAGACAAGATGCTACCCCATGAAAGACCAATACAAGCAAAACACATATGTAACATGTTCTGATCTTTAGTCTGGAGCATCATAAAGAAGCCCAGACCTCCTATAATCAGACAAGAAAAGTGGACCAGCTTTCTATTGATATTATATCTGGATGCTAGAAAGGTGAATAAAAGTGCAAAGACCATAGAGGTGAGTCCGTAAGTGCCCATCGCCGCACCGACCAAGTCTGCAGCATTGTTGTACGCAAGGTCTGCAGCTTTGTATGCAGTTTCTGACATGTCTTTCGCATCAGGTTTTGGTGCATTGAATACATGCTCGGTTAAGGCAGGAGTCGCCATGGTCCATAAGGTAAAGAAGGCAAACCAGCTAAAGAACTGAACAACACCTAATTTCCGCATGGTCAATGGCATGTTCTTGATGTTCTTAAATATTTCGATAATACCATTTATAAAACCTGCAGTAGATTTTTTTTCTGCCTCAAAGGCTGCCATATCTTCTGGCGGATACTCTTTTGTCGTTAGGATAGTGTAGAGTATAGAAACGATAAAAACAATGCCACCTATAAAAAAAGAATACTTGACATTATCGGGTACAATATTGACCGCAGCCTCATTGCTAACGCCTATTTTTGATAAGATTCTTGGGAGCTGACTAGCAATCCAAGTACCTATACCGATTATAAGAGTCTGCACCACAAAACCATAACTCCGTTGTGACTCAGGTAGTAAATCAGCAACTAGTGCTCTGAAAGGCTCCATGCTGATATTCATAGATGTATCGAGAATCAAAAGAGTTCCTACCGCAACCCATAGTACTGGCGAGTAGGGCATAAAAATTAAGCTAATTGCAGCAAAGACGGCACCCACAAAAAAGTAGGGCTTCCTTCTCCCCCAGCGATTGCTCCAGGTTCTATCACTCATATAACCTATGATAGGCTGTACGATAAGGCCAGCAAGAGGTGCAAAAAGCCAAAGCAATGGAATCGCATCTTTCTCAGCACCAAGGGTCTGAAAAATTCTAGACACAAAACCACCTTGCAAAGCGAAGCCAAACTGTATCCCTAAAAACCCAAAACTCATGTTCCAGATACTGAGAAAGCCTAGTTTATCTTTTTTCATTTTGGGTCATTAAGGGTTAGCATTGGTTATTTGTTTTTCAAAATGTAGAACTGCCATGGCTTTAGCAGAACCTCGTCATCGCCCATCCATGTAAGTCGGCGACCTGTAAAGATATCCGTACCTCTCAGACCTACAGGTATTGCAACGCTGTTTTGTTTATCTGAAAGATTAAATAAGCCCATGACCTTATGTCCGTTTTTGGTTCTGATAAAGAAGTAGGCATCATCATTGTCGATAAGCATTTTTTCTGGTTTGCCACCATGCCTTCCATTCATCATCGCTGGGCTTTCTCTTTTTAGCTTATTAAGTGTCGTGTAGAATTCTTCATATTCATAGTTCTGAAAACCAATGTCGTCTTTCTCAAAAAACTCTAACCGTTTTCTCAAGGGCTCTTCCTGACCGCCATAAATTAAGTGCATGCCCGCAAAAGTGGCAGAAAAAGCGGCGAGGGCCTTATGTGCATCTCCCATTCTTTCCATGACGGTGCCATTCCAAGTGTTTTCGTCATGGTTAGAAGTAAAGTGTATGTGATATCCTTTTTTAAAATCTCTGCGATCCTTTTTTAGTAAAGTATCTATGTCGCTAGCTTCTTTCTTTCCTTGTGCAATCTCGTTTAGTAGGTGATGCATGCTCCAGCCGTAAGTTGCATGAAAGTAACGATTGTTTCTATGTGTAGGCACTTCTGATTCTGCTAACATAAAAATGGCTCTTCTATGTGCAAACAAAGCATCTCGCACTTCTTGCCAGAAATCGTCAGGTACATTATGTGCAACATCCATACGGTATCCATCTATTTTTTTTTCGGTTATCCAGAAGGACATGTCTGAGATCATCTCTGCTCGCATCTCTTTATTGTCATAATTTAGATCAGCGACATCCGTCCACCCCCAAGATTTTCCGGTTCCTGGGTCTATAGGGTCTATAATGTTTCCATCTTTATCCTGTGTATACCATTCAGGGTGCTCTGTGATCCAAGGGTGATCCCAGCCAGTATGATTAGGCACCCAGTCGAGAATCAGATGCATGCCTTGGTCATGAATAGCTTTGACCATGTTGTCAAAATCCTCCATGGTGCCAAATTCTGGGTTGACCGCTTTGTAGTCGGCGACGGCATAGTAAGAGCCCAAAGTGCCTTTTCTTTTGACCTTGCTAATCGGATATATCGGCATGAACCATAGGATGTCTATGCCCATTTTTTTGAGTCGAGGCAGGTGTTCTACAAAGGCATTGAAGGTGCCTTCTTTTGTGTATTGTCTTAAGTTCACCTCGTAGAGATTGGCATTTTTGGCCCATTTAGGGGCACTGTAATCAGTAGGCAATCTTTCGGGCACCTTTTCTACTGGAGGAGGAGGGGGTGCTACTTTCACTGGTTCTTGTTTGCAACCAGAGGCAAGAGCGAGAAAACTACAAAAGAAGAAAAGCTTAAGTATTCGCATCGGTATATTTTTCAATTTTAGATTTATGTGAGGCTGATCAATTCTGCAGCGTTTACAGTTGTGAGTTTGTTGTTCAAAAATAGACTGAGTTCAGGACCTTTTAGATTTTCGATGGTGGTGCCCACGCTGTCTACTTTTATAGCAAGCATGTTTTCTCTATATCGAAGGCAAAACTTATAAGAGTCCCATTGCTCAGGTAAGAAAGGCGCAAAAGATAATTTGCCATCTTTTATTGTCATACCGCCAAAGCCCTTGATAATGGACATCCATGTGCCTCCCATACTTGTAATGTGTAGGCCATCTTTCGTGTCGTTGTTATAGTCGTCTAAGTCTAGTCTTGCAGTACGCAGATACATTTCATAAGCTTTTTGCTTGTAGTCCAACTTGGCAGCTAAGATAGTATGTACACAAGGTGACAATGAAGATTCGTGTACTGTCATCGGTTCGTAGAAATCGAAATTGCGACGTATAGTATCCAAATCAAACTGGTCTTCGAAAAAATACAATCCTTGTAATACGTCTGCTTGCTTGATAAAACAAGATCTGAGGATTCTATCCCATGACCAATTTTGGTGTATAGGAACTTCCTCTTCCGGCAGGCTACTGGCTGGCACAAGTTCTTTGTCCAGAAAACCGTCCTGCTGCAAAAAAACTTGTCTCTCTTGATCAAAAGGGTAGTACATCTTAGAGTTGATGTCTTTCCATTTAGCCAGTTCTTCTTCTTCGTCAAACTGAATTTTGTCCACCAAGCTGGTGTAAGCTGCTGAGTATCTAGATTTCAATTCCTGGATGGTCTCCATGGTAAATCTCAGACACCAGCAAGCAATGTAATTAGTGTACCAGTTGTTGTTGACGTTGTTTTCGTACTCGTTGGGTCCTGTTACCCCGAGCATGACATACTGTTCTTTGTCATTGGACCAGTTGACCCGTTGTGCCCAGAATCGGCTTATCGCGATGAGCACCTCGATGCCATATTCCAACAGATAAGATCTGTCACCAGTGTATCTCGTGTAGTCATGTATGGCATATGCAATAGCACCGTTTCTGTGTATTTCTTCGAAGGTGATTTCCCATTCATTGTGACATTCTTCCCCAGTCATGGTAACCATAGGGTAGAGGGCTGCGCCTTTGGTAAATCCTAATTTGGCTGCATTTTCTATCGCTTTGTCCAGCTGATTGTATCGGTACATCAGAAGATTAAATGCAATTTCCGAACTGGCTGTTCCGAGATAGAATGGTAGACAATAGGCTTCGGTATCCCAATAAGTAACACCGCCATATTTTTCTCCTGTAAATCCTTTCGGTCCTATGTTCAGTCTGGAGTCATGTCCGGAGTAGGTCTGATAGAGATGAAAGATATTGAATCTGATGCCTTGCTGTGCGGCAACGTCACCATTGATAACAATATCTCCTTGTTCCCAGATTTGTTTCCATGCCTGGATTTGTTTATGCCTTAGACTGGTGTAGCCTTCACTGATGCTTTTGTCCAGTATTTCAGAACAGGCAGTTTCGAGTTTGTCTTTGTCGACATTAAGAGAAGAACAAATTGCAACATACTTGGTCAGGTCTGCACTGTCACTAGGTGTAATGGAAAACAGAAACTTCTGACTTACAAACATATTGCGTTCTTCCTTCTCTGTAGAATAAGGAGTGGCGCCAGATGTTTCTACATGCATACTAGCGTTAGCATAGAACATGGTCTTTTTGGTATGGGCGCTCACTGAGAGATATTGCTCAGCTGTGTTTTCCTTTTCTGCCGCCCAAAATTGCTCATCATAATTAGAATCCTGATTGTGTACGTCAAAGTCTAGGTAAGCTGTCAGGACAAGTTCTCCTTTATAATTGACGGATTTCACAGAGTATTGGACGAGCCCAAGTTCTTTGGTTTCCCAACTGCAGAATCGTTCCGCTTCTATGATAAACTGATGACCTGCCGAAGTACGAAACTCTACTCGTCTACTCAGTAGACCTTTTTGCATATCCAGACACCGCTCAAAGTCTATAATTTCTGCTTTCTGTAAATCTATTTTTTCACCTTCGATAAGTAGGTCTATGCCTATCCAGTTGACACTATTGATGACTTTGGCGAAATATTCCGGATAGCCATTTTTCCACCAGCCTACACGTGTTTTGTCTGGATAATAGACGCCAGCAAGGTAGCTGCCTTGCATGCTTTCGCCAGAATAACATTCTTCAAAATTAGCTCTATGGCCCATGTAGCCATTGCCTATGCTAAAGATGCTTTCAGTAATCTTATTGTGCTCAGGATGGAACCGGCTTTCTACTATTTTCCAAGCGTCTTTGTCTAAATAATCCTTCATTTAAAAATAGATTCTCTTACCCTTCATTTAACATCTCAATATAGAAAAAACGGGGTATTTCAACCAATAGAATGGCCTTAGAATAGCCTTGTGTAGCAACTAAAACTACTTCAGAATTCTTATCTCTTGTTGCTGGAATGGAATAGAAATATTGTTCTCCCTAAAGAGCTTGTCTATTTCTAGGCGAATGTCACTTTTGATGTCTTCTATTACCATCAGATTGCGGGTAAAGAAGTACAATTTAAAGTCCAATGAGGAGCTCCCAAAATGGAGAAACCGAACAAAGGGTGCCGGATAATCTATGACATAGGGGTTGTCTTTGACAGCTTTGAGCAGCAATTTTTTCACCAGAGTGGTATCACTACCATAAGCGACCCCCAAGTCGATGTCAAAACGGACTTTGTCTGTGTCATGATTCCAATTGATTACGTTTTCGTTGACCAGTTTGTGATTGGGAACGACTAAGCTGATGTTGCCTCTTGTTTCCAGTGTAGAAGCCCTAAGTCCTATGATTTTGACACGTCCTACTACGCCATCTATCTCTAGGATGTCCCCAACGGAGACACTTCTTTCGAAAAGCAAGACCAGACCTGAGACAAAATCATTGAAAGTTTGCTGTAGTCCCAGACCGACACCGACCAATAAGGCAGCAGCACCACCTAGCAAGATGCTCATGTTGATTCCAAAGACATCCAAAGCTGCTAGGATAGCGATGACATAAATAACATATTTTATCAGCTGGTTTATCGCATACTGAGAACCGACAACTATGTCATTTCTCTTATATATGTTGAACAGGAAGACCTGAGTAACAACCCATACTATGAGTTGTGCTAAAAGAAGAATCAAAAAGGCCTGAAGAATGGTAGAAAAACCAAAACTGACGGTTTCTCCTTCTATGATTTTGCTATAGAGATTAAAATTGAGATTGAAGTTGTTAAGTGCAAATATCCCAACGAGGACAAAGAAGATATTTCTAAGAATTCTGAAAGCAGAAGCTTCCGATTCATTCTTGTTGTAAGCTTTCGATACAGCAGTGGTATCGTCTCTGTTCTTGCGGGCATAGAAACCATGTATAAATATTTTGGTCCCTAGCCAGTAGAGCAGACGGGAAAACTGCAAAAAGAGCAGTAATCTAACAATACTTAGCACTGAAAGCTTATATCCAGTGGGCATCTGATACATAAAATCGAGCTGCAATATAACCACTGAGGTAAAGATGAAACATAGAATTGCCAAGCCTCTTAACAGCTTGAAGAGGCTTTTTTTGTCTTCTTGCGTGAGTTCAGTGGATTGAAAAAACTGGGGAGAGAACTTCTTTAGCGCCAGGCGATAGATATAGAAGAGACCGATAATGGTTGCAGAAACAAAGAGTATTTGCAAAAGATTTATCTCTTGACTACCGATACTAAATAGCTGGTATTGTAATACTTCTTTCATCTGCGTAAGCTCTTATAAAGATAACATTCTCTGCTAAGCCTGAGCCAAAAATTGGTCGTAAGTCCCTATTTCTGAAGGTATAAAAGCTGCTTCTCTGCAAAGTATTCTTCTTCAAAATAGTCAGAAATAGCATGTTGTTCTATAGGGAATCTCTTAGACGTTGCCTTGAGTTCTGCAGTAAGATCACCACCCTTCAAAGCTAATAAGCCATTAGGAATGGCATTGAATCCATCCTGGCTGATAAGATGAAAGGTCTGAGGGATAAGTTTGTCTAGTCTGGTCACTGCCCGCGCAAGTACAAAATCGAACTTTGCTTTGAGCTCTTCAGATCGCTGTGCATTGGCAGCGGCATTTTCTAGCCCGAGTGCTTCTATTACTTCCTTGACAACAGTGATTTTTTTAGACCGGCCATCTATCAGATAGAAGTTGGTTTGAGGAAATAGTATCGCCAAAGGTATGCCAGGGAAACCGCCACCGGTGCCGACATCTACCACCTGGGTGCCATCGGTAAAGGATAGGAATTTGGCTATGCTCAAGCTGTGAAGTACATGATGCAAATAGAGCATGTCGATGTCCTTTCTGGAGATGACATTTATCTTCTGATTGAGCTCTTTGTATAGTGCACCAAGTTCCTCAAAGCGCTGCTCTTGTTGGGCACTGAGCTGAGGAAAATACTTACTGATAAGGCTACTGTCTACTACCATTTGTTCTTTTGAGGAAATAGGACTGCAAAGCTAAAAATCATATAATAGAACACTTGCAAAAGGTCAAAAATCATAAAATCTACCAGTAAAAAGTTTGCTTTTAGCCGCTTCTTGAGGCGAAAAACAACAGGTAAAATAGCGAGTAATCTGAGCAAATACAGGCCTAAAGATAGCAGGAATGGACCCTTGATAAGGCCACACAAAAGCAACACATAAAACCCTACGTGAGACAGGCTGTAGCCGGACAAAAGGGCAATATGTACCCCTTTGTAACTGATAGCTGTACTATAATGTCTGGTCTTCTGTTTCCAATAGGCTGAGAAACTCCGAGGGGCAGCTGTATAGACATAACTTTCAGGTTCCAGATTGATCGTTGTGTTGTCCTTGGTGGCTATCTGCATAATCGTAAGGTCGTCATCTCCGGAACTCAGGTCACTGTATCGACTCAGAGTCGTGGGAGTCAGTAAGGACTTGTCATACATCATATTGCGACCGACCCCCATGTAGGGTAGTCCACGGGACGCAAAAGAAAGATACTGAAGGGCTGTCAGCCAGGTCTCAAAATGCGCCCATTTACTCAGCCAGGAGCTGCCCGACTCAGTGGGACTGTAGCCTAGAATTATCCTGATTTTATCGGAAAATCTACTTGTTGACATACTTGTGATCCATGAATTGGATGCTGGTCGGCAATCGGCATCGGTCAGAAGGACCCAATTGTGCTCTGAAAAGGCCAGAGCTTCGGATAAAGCCTGTTTTTTACCCAGTTTATTTTGCTTAACTTTATAGTACTTTAGAAATCCTGTTTCGTTATCTATCTTTTCTACGAAATCTGAAGTGTTGTCTGAAGAGAAATCATCGGCTATAACTAACTCATAGTCAGGGTGATTTTGAACCAAATGGCGTTCTATATTACGTTTGAGGTTCTCTAATTCATTTTTTACGCAAATTATAAGGCTTACTGAGATAGCTGATCTTTCCGAGGACGTAGAGTCCGATTTAGTGATTATGCTGAGATTTTTAAAGAAATAATGCCAATAAAGCAGTTGGATTGCTAATAGTGCGACTTGGATTATTGTCATGTACTTTACGAATAGGCAGTTTGCACCAAAAAACACTAAGATATATCCTTTTGAAGACTGACCTAATAGCCGATTTTTTTGTCCTAAATATGGAGTCCTCATTGTACAGAGCTTATTGTTTATAGGGCTTAAGAGGAGAAAAGACAATAGTAGAAGAGCAATTTTTATTTAATACCTTAATTAACAAGGATATATAAATTATATAATTTTGTTATATATCTTTATTAACTAAAGAAGTTACTAATGAGAAATTTAGTTTTGTTTTTGTTGGTTTTTGCCACTTTTGGGAGTCTCTCAGCACAGATGGAGAGAAATGGCCAGACGTTGTATGGAAATGAGTGGATAGATTACAGCAAGCAGTATCTTAAGATTCAGGTGGATGAGGATGGTATGTACCAAGTAACCTACAACGAGCTAGTTGCTAATGGCTTCAGTCCACAGCAAATCAATGGCGGCGCTCTTAAGATGTTTTCCAACGGAGAAGAAGTTCCTCTTTTCGTTACTAGAAATACCAATTGGGGGGTCAATGACTTCTTTATCTTTCATGGGGAAAGAAACGATGGGGAGATAGATGCATTCCACTTCGAAAACCCTGAGGGCGAACAACTCAATCCTGAAGTAAGTATGTACAGCTCTAATAAAGTCTACTTTCTTACGCTATTGCCTGGAGGGAATAATCTTAGATACCAAGCTCATACTAATGATGTGGACAATGTCAGCATGGCCAAGGAGGAGCTGTATGTAGACAGGCTGATGCAAGTTTTCAGTGAAAACGTATGGACTCCATCTGCTCCAACTGACAGAGATTTGGAATTTTCGAGTTTCATAAATATGGATGGATTTGCTTCCAGAATGTTAAGCGACCACCAACTGCAGTTCGTACTTACAGAATATAACAACAGTGGTCCTGACCCTGAACTACATGCAAGAATAGGATCTAACAATGCTACACATTTTGTACAACTGGACTTCAATAACAATCCAATATTAAATGATAATTATCAGGGCAGTCAGATAAGACCATATGAACGAACCTTTGATAAAGCAAATCTTAGAAATGGCGTAAACAATGTAAGACTCAGAGGACTGAGTACAGCTGACAATGTCAATATTGCTTTCATGGAGCTTAGATATCCTAGAAATTACAATGCTTTTGGTGAAGGCACTTATACCTTTTACACAGGCTTTGATAACCAGGACGAATATGTGGAAATTCCAAACTACTCTGGATCTGCAACAAACTTTGTTTTTGATATAGACAATCACAACGTTGTAATTCCTAGAATGGAAGGTACGTTAGCAAAAGTGATTATTCCAGGAGGCCCTGTTCAAAATGCGGAAGTGATCTTAACCAATTCTAGTCAGCTACAAAGTCCATTGAGCATAGAGCAGACAAGATTCCAAAACTTAGACAACCTAAATCCTGAGTATCTGATACTGACCAGTGAGGTTCTAAACCAAGTGGAGAATGGAGCCAACATAATTTCTGATTACGCTGATTTTAGATCATCACAATTGGGTGGAAGTTACAAGACAAGGACCATCAATGTAGAAGACATCTATAATCAGTTTGGCTATGGTATAGATAAGCATTCCTATGCTATAAAGAACTTTGGAGCCTATGTAAAAACGAGATGGCCAGACTTCGAAATGGTATTTATCATCGGCAAAGGTTTGTCCTTTCAGAACAACTACAATAATACGATCGCGACCAATGTTGTTCCGACCTATGGCTTGCCTGGTTCTGACAACCTTCTGTTTGAAGAGGGAACAAAATCTTACCCATATGTAGGTGTAGGTAGACTAGCCGCACAATCGCAAAAAGATGTAAGTATCTATTTAGACAAGGTACGAATAAATGCCGGTCTTTCAGATGTACAAAATCTTTCTATAGAAGACAGAATATGGCTCAAGCAAGTTTTACACTTAAGTGGTGGAGATGTGAGGATACAGCAGCAATTGTTTGACACCTTGTCCGTCATGGAAGGAATTTTGGAAAACAATCAGTTTGCAGCAGATGTAACGACCTTTAGAAAAAACTCCTCTGATCCAGTAACGACTGCCTTAACAGATCAGATACTTAATAAGATAAATTCGGGAATCTCCATATTGACCTTTTTTGGGCACTCTTCAGCAGGTACTTTTGACTTTAGTGTAGAAGATCCTGCCAAGTACGATAATCATGGTAGACATCCTGTTGTGCTTTCTATGGGCTGTCATTCGGGAGATATCCATGAGAATACCTTTTCGCTGAGTGAAGACTTTTTGCTGACAGAATCCCTGGGTGCTGTAGGCTTTGTGGCTTCGTCTGGAAATGCTTATCCTGAACCACTTTCAGCAATGGGCACGAGATTCTATAGAGACATTGGTGAGAACTTTTATGGACAACCTATTGCCTTGGCACTACAGCAAGTGTCCGAAAAATTGTATAACGAAATAGAGGCACTCTATAGTACTTCGCCTAGTACTATTAGTTTAGATAATGCTTTCGCCAGCTTGGTAACCTTATTACAGCAAAACACTTTGCATGGTGATCCAGCGGTAAGTTTCTTCAGCTCGGATGCGGCGGATTATGTAGTTGACTTTGGAACAGTAGAAACTGCAGGTGTTATAGGTACTGCCGAGGACAACATCACTATCAATTTCGACATTATAAATCTAGGCGCAGGATTGGATGTGGATTCGCTGAATAACTATCTCGTACATAGTTATGGCACTGTGACAGACACTATCTTTTTTAAGTCTGCAGCAGTAAAGAATAGAGAAACGATTTCTGTAAGCTTTACAAATCCAAAGGATGCAGCAATAGGAAAGAACTCTATCAATATTGTACTGGATCATGACAATAAAGTTCCGGAATCACCGACACCACAAGCAGAAACAAATAACAGTATGGTAGAAGCTTGGTTAGTGCCAGACGGCTTTTGTTTTTTCATTTTTGATAATAGTGCTAAGCCTATCTATCCTGCAGAATTTTCTATTGTAGGACAGCAAGGATTAACCCTACTGGCATCTGCGCCTAATGCTCTTAAAGATGCGGAGACTTACGAAATACAATTAGACACTACTGAGTTATTTAATAGTCCGTTTCTGAAAACAACTGAAGTAATTTCCAGACCGTCACTTATAGAATGGACGCCTAATATCACTTATCAAGAAGAAAGGGTTTACTATTGGAGAGTAAAACCAAAGAACAGTCCTAATGCAATCTGGAGCAACAGCTCATTTGTCTACTTGAATGAGGTTCAAAATGGATGGAACCAATCCCACTTTTATCAATGGACTAAGGACCCTACGGTAACGGGATCAATGGATACTTTATCTAGAAATTTCAGGTATACGGATAATGTCGCAGACATCAGAATAAAGAATGGTGTCTTTCCTAACGTTAGACCAGAAATGGGGCATCAAGACAATATTAATACCTTCATAGAATTTGCAGATGAAGTTAGATCAGGCGTCTACATGGCTACCTTTGATGGAAACACTGGTGTACCGCGTCATAATGACTTTAGAGTAGGAGGAGAGTTTGGTAGTCACATTGCTGCACAATGGGTAGGCGAAGGCTATTTTACTTTTGCTTACAGAACAAATACGTCAGCAGAGCGATCTAATGTCATAAATTTTATAGAAGAGATCGTGCCTGACGGTGACTATATTGCTTTTATGACTATCCAGCGAACAGATTTTGGAGCTCCTACCTATAAGCCAGAGCAATGGGCCGGAGACGCTGCAGGTGGAAATAAGGACATCTTTTCTGTTCTAGAGAGTCACGGCGCAACACAAGTAAGATCTCTAGAAAACAATGCTGTACCATACATTTTCGTTTTCAAAAAGAATGATAGATCATGGACTCCGATAGAAAGAATCGCGGTCAATCAGTCTCAAGAGATCAATGCAGAATTTAAGATCAATGCCAGATGGCACCAAGGATCTATAAAATCTACAGCAATCGGTCCTGCACAGAAGTGGGATAGATTACTCTGGAATTTGGATGAGATAGATCTACAGGAAGATGAATTTAAGTTTGACCTTATAGGATGTACTGCCAGCGGAGCAGAAGTTGTATTGCGAGAAAATATTGATGAGTTTTCTTATGATTTGTCCGATATTTCTGCAGATCAGTATCCATATCTTAAGCTAAACTTATTCAGTTCAGATGAGGCATCCAGAACGGCACCTCAGATGTCGCACTGGAGAATCTTATATGATGGAATTCCAGAAGCAGTTCTGGATACCAAAGCAAAATTTGCTTTCGAAAGTGATACGATCTTTGATGCAAATAATTTCAAGTTCAGTACCATTGCTAGAAACATTACCAGTATAGACATGGATTCTCTATTGGTAGAATATGCAATTACTGACAGAAATAACAATACGCATATCACAAGAGAAAGGGTTGCACCTCTTAAGGCCTTCGAATCAGTGGAACTAGAATTCGATGCTGGGACAGCTGCTCTTATAGGGACCAACGGATTTAAGGTAGAAATTAATCCAGATGAAGATCAAGTCGAGCAATTCTCATTTAACAACATAGGATTACGTTCATTCATTGTACAAGGAGATGTAGGCAATCCGGTAATAGATGTTACTTTCGATGGAGTAAGAATACTAGACAAAGATATCGTCTCACCTAACCCGACAATCAGTGTGGTACTCAAAGATGATAACAACCAGAATCCTATTACAGATATCTCATCCTTTGAGCTAGGACTGAAAAGATTACCTGATGGACAGGAAGAAACTATATCACTAACGGATGAGAACATTACGTTCTTCCCTGCAGATTCTACTAATAATTATTGCGCTAGAATAGAGTATACACCAGAATTTGAATCGGGTGAATACACCTTATTTGCTCAAGGGTCAGATGCGTCAGGCAACCTGTCTGGCGATAGAGGCTACGAAGTCCAGTTTGAGGTCATTCTAGAGTCTATGGTATCTAACGTGCTTAACTATCCTAATCCATTTTCTACCAATACTGAGTTTATTTTTACACTTACTGGTAGAGAAGTGCCGGATGAGTTCAGCATACAGATTTTCTCTATGAGTGGTAAGGTTGTCAAAGAAATAACCAAGGAAGAGCTAGGACCTCTAAGAATAGGACTGAATCGCACAGATTATAAGTGGACGGGTACAGATGACTTTGGTAATAAGTTGGGCAATGGAGTCTACTTCTATAGAATCATTACCGCTGAAGTAGGCGGAGAAGCCTTAGATCATTTCAATAATCCAGACGTAGATCAGTATTTCAAGAAAGGATTTGGTAAATTGGTGATTATGAGATAGTCACCAAACTGAATGGCAGAAAGAAATAACTCAAAATATAAGAAATGGAGAATAGTGGTACCTACCGCTTTATTCTCCATTTTTCTATTATACCTCAACTGTCTCTACCCCTATTATCCAGGTGATGATACTTTGTTCCAACTCATTATTCCGGAAGATGGAATTATGGGCTCAGAACGTGTGGACTCCCTAGGCGACCTCATTCAATCCCAGTACAATTTCTATTTCAACTACCATTACAGGATACTTAACCACTTTATATTGCAGGGCTTACTGGCCTTGCCGCCGATAATTTTCGATGTACTCAATGTTTTAGCTTTTCTCATTCTACCAGTCTGTGTTCTCAAGTTTTCGGACCAGAAAAGTGATCCACAATATGGCACGAAGTATCTATTCATGCTTTTCTTTATTTGGGTTTTTCATATCAATCTGGGTTGGGCTTACTTTCCAGCTACTGGCGCTTTAAATTATACTTGGTATCTCATTCCCCAGTTGTGGTATTTAGCTCTGATTCTCAAATATGCTAATGGACAGCGACCAGACAAAGGATGGATTATTGGACTGGCAGCAGTCAATGCCTTAGGAAACGAACATGCCTGTATCATGCTCTGCTTGCTGACGGCTGTTGTCATATATATTTCTAGGAAAAAGAAGCAAAAATTTCTGTATATCGCCTTTTTGCTTTTTATAGTAGGTGGCATTTTTATGCTTGCCTCTCCATCTATACCCAAGCGTCTAGAGAGTCAGGGTCATATGTCTGCCGGACTGGGTCCACATGTCCTAGAGTATTTAAAGCGTACTGCCTATTATTGTGTTCGATATTTGCCTGTATTGTTGATCTTGTTGGTTCCAACAAAACGTAAAGTGGTGCCTAACAGAAAAAGGTTATTATTACTGTTGGCTTTTGTAGCTGCAACGGCAGCGATGATTTCGGCACCCTTGTTTGAGGAGCGATCTGCAGTTCTGGGTTTCTTTGTCCTGCTCAGCTTGGCTGTTGTGGAAGTAGATACCAAATGGAAACTATGGCCAATCTATGGCATTACTTTGGCTGCTTTGGTGCTAGGTGCCACAAGGTTACCAGCCTTTCAGCAACAGTATGAACGACACAAGGTCAATGAGCAAATCCTAGAAACCAACAGAGGAGCCAGCAAGGTGTCATTAGAACGCTACTGTGATTACTCTACGAGAGACTATTTGCTTTGCCATGAAAACAGCGAAGATCCTCAGTCTTTTGACAATAGAACTCTGGCGGCTTATTATAATATAAAAGAGGTAACTCTGGCTGAAAAGTATGTCCAGGGCGATAGAAGAGAGGCACTCTTTGAGAGCCTGCGTGAATCTCCTTCTGCACTTGCTACCTTTCAGCAACAGATTGTTACTGATAAAGTAAAAATCTATTCCAAGCCTTCGACTGAAGGGTTGGATATACTTATAGAAACTAAGGAAAATTCAGCTCCTTATTACATACTCCGAGGAGCTGTTAAGGGATGGAACAAGCACAAGCTTCTGAGGGTTTTACCGCAGTCTATGAGACTGTATTTCCTTGATTTTCTTGAGAGTATTACGTTAAAAAAGCAGGAAATGTTGACCAAGGAACAGAATCGCTACAATTACTTTTTTGTCGCTGACTATCAGCGTTATAACTACTTTTTACTTTCACGATATTCCTTTGATACCCATGCACCAGTAGGAGAGATATACAGAGTAGAATCTAAATAAAAATGGAGCTGCCCTTTACAACTGATATATAAATGCAATACCTTTGCAGAAATTATGAAGAAAAAATTACCTCTGGAATTAGAGGCACTGTTAAATCACTTCCCCGTTCTTTCCCCTCCGATAACACTTACAGAAGAAGTCACTCACAAGTTTAGTTCTGAAAATCCACCGCTTTCTGCTAAGTTGATATCAGAGACTTTTGCCAATTGGGATACTTTTGATGAATATACGGAACTGGTCCCCTGCTTTCAGTTAGAAACAGGTGCACCGTTCTATGCGATTGTCTATTGGAAAGGATCGCTACTCAGTTATGAATATATACTTGCGACCATAGCTGAAGATGGTATCCTCATTTCCAAAAAGATTATTGCTGGAACCGTAAGCAATGGACAGACCATAAAAACTTCTGTCGCCACCATCGACGACGACCTATGTATCTTTTCCATGGTCGGAGAAAACAAAGTAGATGCTGTAGACTATAACCCTAGTTATAGCACGGCCTACAAATTTGAAATCTTGCCTGACGGTAAGATCCACGCTTCTAAGGAAGCACCTATACAATAATTTACAAATGTCAAAACAAAGAAAAAAGAAGAAGCTGAAATCTGGAGCAATCCGTTCGGCAGTAATAAAGTGTTTTTTGAAGAATCCGAAAAAAAGATTGAATGCAGGAACACTTATTAAGAAAATGAAAATAAAGGGCAACAGAGATGCCGTACATGACTGCATGGTCAATCTGCGCAATGAGGATATCCTCAGACAAGTAAGCGATAACAAGTTTGTCCTAAATAGAAAGCACAAAGTTGCGAAAGCCAAAGCTTCCAGTGGAGGCAGCAACTCTAAGCTGACTTATCGAGGTATAGTAGATACCATAAAAAGTGGAGCGGCCTACATACTGATAGACAGCATGGAAGATGATGTCTACGTGCCAGCAAGCGCACTGCGAGGAGCCTTTAATGGAGATGAGGTAGAAGTCTCCGTTGTCTATAAGAAAGGCAGAAAGCCAGAAGGCAAGGTGAAGAAGATTATTACCAGAAATACCCCACAAGTGATGGGTACACTAAGAACAGAGAAAAAGAAATACAGCAGACTAGAGTTAGCCTCCAGCAAAGTAAGAGCTGAGATCAAAATAGGCAAGGAACATTACAATGGCGCCAAAGATGGTGATAAAGTCCTCATAAATATTATACACTGGCCTGGCAATGTCGATCAGCCTATCTGGGGAGAAGTAAAGAAAGTGTTCAAGAACATGGACAACCACAACTGGACGATGGAGAGCATACTGGTGGAAAATGGATTTAACTCAGAGCATACGCCAGAAGCCATGAAAGAAGCTGCAAAGTTTCCTTCCAAAATATCAGAGGACGAAATAGCCAAACGTAGAGACTTCAGAGATATACTCACCTTTACCATAGATCCTGATACGGCTCAGGATTTTGATGACGCGATTTCCTACGAAGTACTGAAAAATGGCCACATAGAAATAGGCGTACATATAGCAGATGTTACCCACTTTCTGAAGCCAGGCACCGCCCTGGATAAGGAAGCCTATGATAGATCTACTTCCGTGTATCTGGTAGACAGATGTATATCGATGCTGCCAGAGCGCTTATCCAATAACTTATGTAGTCTGATGCCAGAGGTAGACAGATTGGTTTTTTCTGCTGTCTTCACCTTTGATAAAAAGCATAAGCTTGTCGGCGAGTGGTTTGGAAAAGGGATTATCCATTCTGATAAGAGATTTACCTATGATGAAGGACAGGAGTCTTTAGATAATAAGCAAGGCCTGTTTCATAAAGAACTGACAGAAGTCAATAAGATTGCGCATAAGCTGAGAAAACAAAAATTTGATGAAGGTGCGATCAATTTTGATTCTGAAGAAGTAAAGTTCAAGCTAGATAAAAATAACAAGCCTATAGGCGTAATTGTAAAACAGCGGAAAGACGTCCATCTCTTGATAGAAGACTTTATGTTGCTGGCCAATAGGCGAGTGGCAAGATTTCTGGCACTGAAGGATGCAGAAAATCCTATTCCTTCGGTCTACAGAATCCATGACCACCCAGATCTGGATAGAGTAGCAGAACTGTCTACTTTTATGAAAGAGTTCGGATTCGAATTGGACTTTTCGAGCCCTGAAAAGATCTCTGAATCTTATAACAAACTGGCAGACCAAGCTAAGACCGATGACCTCAGCAAGCTCATGATGGGCTTGGCTATACGGACAATGTCCAAAGCTGTATATTCTACAGATAACATAGGTCATTATGGCTTACGGTTTGAGCACTACTCCCACTTTACTTCACCTATCAGACGATACTCGGATGTGCTGACACATAGGATCTTGGAAAAGAATCTAAAAGGTAAGCCAGTACGAGAAGATAAGAACAAACTGGAGGCGCATTGCATCCATATATCCAAGCAAGAGCGCAAGGCCATGGAAGCAGAAAGAGATTCTATAAAGTATAAGCAAGTCGAGTACATCTCAGAGCACATCGGAGAGGAGTTTGATGGTATTATTTCTGGTATGATAGAACGTGGCATCTTTGTAGAGCTGACTGCGAGCAAAGCAGAAGGCTTTATCGCCTTCGATAATATCAGAGGACACTTTGATACGGAAGGCTCTAGGTATAAAGCCAGTTCTAGAGACAAAAAGAAGACCCTAAAAATGGGAGACACCATCCGAGTCAAAGTAATGTCAACAGATCTGAAGAACAGACAGATAGAGCTGGAGGCTGTCTAAGAAATTTATCAGTTACTCCCACAGTACGTCTATAAATTCGATCATCTCTGACCTAGACAGCAAGCCAGGATTGACTCCTGGTGCGCCTTCGGGTATGGCGGATTGTTGCTTTTCGAAATAATCTGTCCAAATAGGAAAGTAATCATCGGTCACTGGATCTTTGAAGGTCATGGGTGCCAGTGAGAAAACCTTTTTTCCAGGCACATTTTCATTAAAGGCGTCATGGACAAGTTCGGAGCAATAATATTTTTCATTGCCATATACAAATAAGGTGTCGTAAGGCAGCCCGACCTTAGACAGGGCCCAATCATTGATACTTGGAATAAATTCGGAGTAGTCTTTTCTGAGCCGCCCTACAGCTACACGGGGCAGGCTGTCTGTGGTGAGACTCGCATTCAGAAAATCGTCCAAGGGCCTGAGCACAACACCAGCTCCAGTCACTGCCTCTAGGACTTTTAAGCTGTCATCTATAGACAAGACCAGACCTATATGGGCATAGTCTTCTCCATCTGCTCCTTCAGTTACGGCATTGATGGCTTTGGCAAAGTCGGAGCTGTCCCACTGCTGAAAGAGTAGGTCTCCTGTTTGGATTTTTACTAGGTCATTGTGAGGTGTGCAAGCACATGTGAGTAGACTTACAAAACCCGAAAGCAGCAGTACGTATTTTGAAAACATAAAATAGAATTGTAGGATGAAAATAGTGAAGCTCGAGTAAATGAAAGCGCAATAGGATCTAAGGTAGATTTTACTATATTCACTTTATGACTACAGGAGTTATTATTTTACTTGCATTGACGGTTGTCGCTTTGTTTGCTGGACTGATTTCCTACAGTATTCAGAAATACAATACACCACTCATTACAAATTATCAGTACACAGATAAGCAGATTATACAATTCATAGGAGGTCAGCCAGATGGATTGTGCAGCCCCAAAATGCTTGCTAAGGATTCTGGCCTTACTATCAAAGAGGCAAAAGCGCGACTGACTAGACTACTGTACCGCGGACTACTTACACATAGCTACTCTAAAAAGCTCAACAATTATTATTCCTTAAAGGAGAGGATGGTTGATGGCCCTTATCCAAAGCTGTCAGAAGACCCTTTTTTGACTATACGAGACTTACTTTTATTGTTTAAGCATTTTGATTACCGACTGAGCATACAAGATATTTGTTTGGCAACGGATCTGCCTGTAGAAGTAATTGTCCAAGAAATGAAATTTTTCCTCAAGGAAAAAATAGTTGATGAGCTAAACCAAATTTCAGCGGATGGAATGTCTGTTGGTTCTAAATATTATATTTTGCTTGATCCTTACAGGGAGAATCCAGAAAGCATAGCAGATAAGGAGGCGGCCTTAGATCTGAATGCTAAAAAGTTGTACGAGGACATCGTTTTATCTAGAAAAGGGAAGTAGTAAACCTATCTGTGTTCTATATTTTCTACTGTAGTCCTATCATAATTATACCTAAAAATCCTATTTTGATTCTCGAAATCAAAAACCTATGCCCTTTCTAGCAATCTCCCCAGTGTTTACTAATGATGCCATCACCCTCGGCATCCTGATTACTGTTCTAGCACTAATATTCCACACAGAGCACCTAAAGACACCTTTCTGGACCAAGTTCTACAGATTTGTTCCAGGCTTACTACTGGCCTACTTTATCCCGGCCTTACTGAACTGGCCACTGGGTATAATCTCGCCCCACTGGTATACAGATGGTCTTATGGATCTGCTGGCGCAGCACAATTTGACTTTGCCCAAAGGCCTAAGCTACGACGGTATCACCAATTTTTTGGACGCTAACAAGGTGCCAACTGCGGAATACGAAGCTGTACAAGGGCACTCTCAGTTGTACTATGTCGCTTCACGATTTTTGTTGCCTGCGAGCTTGGTGTTCTTTTGTTTGGGTATCGACTTTGCAGGGATCAAAAGATTAGGTCCCAAAGCAATTATAATGTTTCTGACGGCGACCTTAGGTATCATCATTGGTGGGCCTATTGCCTTACTAGTAATTTCTTATCTAGCACCCAATGTTATCGGCGGCTCTCCAGACGAGATCTGGCGGGGACTCTCTACGGTGGCAGGCAGCTGGATAGGCGGGGGCGCCAATCAGACAGCCATGAAAGAAATCTACGAGGTGAAGGACAACCTGTTTGGTACTATGATAGTCGTAGATGTCGTGGTTGCCAATATCTGGATGGGCTTCTTGCTATATGGTGCAAATATCTCTGACAAAGTGGATGGCTGGCTAAAAGCTGACAACTCGGCTATAGAAGATCTAAAGCAAAGGGTGGCAGACTATAGAGCTAGTATTGCAGAAATGCCGACTACGCGAACTCTATTTATGCTGATGGCCTTGGGCTTTGGTGGTGTAGCTTTGTCTCATTGGGGCGCTGATGTTTTGACGCCTTTTATGAAAGGCTTCAAAGAGACTCTTAATAGTCTTAAGCTGAATTCTTTAATGTCACATTTCTTTTGGCTTATTGTTATTTCGACCACTTTCGGGATGTTGCTTTCACTGACTAAGTTTAGAAAACTAGAAGGTGTTGGTGCTTCTAGGTGGGGTTCTATCTTTATCTATATACTCGTTGCGACCATCGGTATGAAGATGAATCTAGGTGAGGTATTTCAGAATCTAGGACTTTTTGCCATAGGCATTACTTGGATGTTGGTCCATGTAACATTGTTACTTATCGTGGCCAAGTTGATTAAAGCACCGTTCTTTTTTGTTGCGGTAGGTAGTCAGGCCAATGTCGGTGGGGCGGCTTCTGCACCTGTAGTCGCGTCTGCATTTAGCACCTCACTAGCACCTGTAGGTGTCTTGATGGCCGTGTTGGGCTATGCGCTAGGAACTTATGGTGCTATAATCTGTGCGACCTTGATGCAAGTGGTCAGTGGTGGTTAAACAAATTTTTAGATTTTTGTAAAAACAAACGATGAACGATATTAAAATTCCAATTTGGTTTTGGATAGTAGCAGGTGTAGCCTTGTTGTGGAATCTTATGGGCTTGTTTGCCTTCTATTCTGATATGACCATCTCAGCAGAAGCGCTTTCTGCAATGCCTGCGGATCAAAGAGGATTATACGAAACACAGCCACTTTGGGCTAAGATTGTCTTTGGCGGGGCAGTCATTACCGGGTTCCTAGGTAGTCTTGGCTTGCTATTACGCAAAGGCTGGGCAAAGACCTTATTGACCTTGTCAGTAGCTTTTGTGTTGGCTCAGATGGCACATGGCTTTATGTCTAACTCTTATTCTATTATGGGTAGTGGTGCCTTAATTATGGGTATAGTAATCTTGGTGATTGCACTATTCTTGGTGTGGTTTGCAGGACTAGCTAAGCTGAAGGGCTATACCAAATAGGTGACTACTAGCGCAAATAAAAAGTATATACCTTTGACGGAAGAACAAATAAGGGAACAAGCAATCCGCATGGATACTGCGGAGACAAACAGGGTTCAGATAAAACCACCCACAATTTTCTATCCCAACATGACCATAGAAGATGCTTACAAAGTCCAGGATGCCTGGATAGAGGAAAAACTGAGGAGAGGTCGTAAAGTAGTCGGTCATAAAGTGGGCCTGACTTCCAAGGTTATGCAGGCAGCCATGTCTATAGATGAGCCTGACTTCGGGATATTGTTGGATGATATGGTATACGAACATGGCGCTCAGATAAAGACAGCTGACTTTCTAGATCCTCGTATCGAAGTAGAGCTGGCATTCAAACTTCAAAAAGACCTCGACCCTAATGCGTTGAGCATCGAAAAATTACTAGAGGCATCGGAGTACATTTTTCCTGCCTTAGAACTAATCGCCGCCAGATCTTTTAGAGTAGACCCAGAAACGGGCTATAAGCGAACGGTCAAAGATACCATTTCAGATAACGCAGCAAATGCTGGCATAATCTTAGGCAATAAAACAATTCCAAAAGATGTAGCCTTGGAATGGGTGGGCGCTATACTTAGAAAGAATGGTGTTATAGAGGAGTCTGGTATAGCGGGTGCAGTTCTAGATCATCCAGCCAATGGCGTCTTGTGGCTGGCCCAGAAGTATACTTCTATCGGTAGGCAGCTAAAAGCAGGACAGATTGTTTTGGCAGGCTCGTTTACCCGGCCAGTAATTGTTGGTGTGGGAGATCGTATAGTTGCTGATTTTAACGCGTTCGGAACGGTGGAATGTGAGTTTGTTTGATATCGCTAGTTATTTCTTGACTATCAGTAAGTTGCTGAGCTGTTAGTCTCCGTTTCTGATTATTTGCTCAAACTTTTCTTTAAAGTTATTAATTATAAAACCAAACATATTCACTCCGGTTTGAACATACAAGATTCTGTTGTCATCTTTCATCAGATATCCATAGTTTTTTTCTTGTTGGTTTATGATTAGTGTAATGTTTTTATAATGTTTGTCCAGTTCTCCTTTAGAGTCAAAGCAAAATTCAACTATTCTAAATGAAGGATAATAGTTGCCATTTATTGGTTTTACTTTATTGAAAGAATGTTCAATGTAGTGGCAGTCTACATAAGTCAAACTGACTTTAGATTTTAAATTTTTCCAATACGTAAAACTAAAGTCTTTGTTTTCAATTTTGGAAGTATGTTTATAGTCATTGCTTTTGAGAAATTCACCTATAGCCAATACGTTTTCTGAAGGGGTTTCGATTCTACAGCTTTGTCTGAATTCTTCATTGACGTTTTCTTCAAGTTGTTCATAATCTGGTTGAACTGAATTTTTTGATTTTTGAGCACTTTGTTGCTGTAGGTTAGTGCATCCAAACATTAGTAAAACAACTAAGGTCAGGATTGCCAAGGTGCTTATGGTTTTGTTTTTCACTTTAATCGTTTAGCTGTTTTTTGGAGAGCGAATGTGAAGCTATTGACGAATTATTGCCGATACTTTTTATTCAAATCTTATTCCAGTTCCAAGTTTTAAAATTTGAATTTTTGTATTGAATTTTGTATCTGGAACATTTTCTGCCTGAAGACTTATAAGATCATACTGGAATTGAATAAACGTTCTCTTTGTAAGATCATAAATTAATCCGCCATTGATATTTAGTCCCTTATTGACAGTATCATCTTCGTCTACATTTATGCCATCATTTGTTGTGCGAAAAGCATCAAAAAACAAGAATGAGTATCCTATTCCTATAAATGGATGGAGTTTGTTTATAGGATTGACATCCAATTCCACAAATAATTTTGGCTGTACTATATAAGTTGTTACACCAATACCAATCCTTTTTATTTCAGAATTGGTAATAATTCCAGTTGATAATGATGCACCTGCATTAAAGGCAGATGATTTAATTATTCTGTATTTTACCCCCAAGTCTATAATTCCGGAATTGTTTTTTATTAATAAAATTTTCTCCTGCGAGCAGTGGGTAATTCAACTCTATTCCTATTCTTGATTCTTGTGAAAAAAGGTTTGTTGAAATTATAAGGGCAATTAAGAACAATAGATTTTGTTTCATTTGTTTTGATCTTGATGATATCTGGTCTATCCTCTAAATCTTTTTCACTTATTCTAGTAATAAATCTGTCAATTAGGTGCTCATTTTAAATTGGTTCGTAGATGTTGCCCGAAAGAGAGATTTATGATTCTTTAAGGCCTTATTTACGAATAAATTAAGCTCTACATAATATCTAACCAGAAATAGGCTGCCTTATTGTTGGCCTTAGCAATTTATGTGGAGGTATATGAGTACAAGGTTTTACTATAAAATCATGAATCAAAGAAGCAAAAGGACCAAGCATTTTAGTCATGATCTAGTGTTTGCTGTTGGCATTCACTTTCTGCCTTATCAAATTGACTCTCTCTTCGCTTAATCGATCGCCATAATTAGCCAATGCCTCCTCGATCAAATTTGGGTTTGTCATACATACGTAAGCCAAGAAATTATCAGGCACAATTCCGTCACTGTATTTGTTGTCAATGATGAATCTCTCTAAGTCCTTGATCTCACTTCCAAAATTTTCTAAATCGGAAATAATATTATCATTCATCTGTATTACCAGATTTTCAAAATCTTGTCTGGTGTGACTGTAGATGTCTAAGCATCTTGGTCGAAGATTTGTTGGAGCATAGATGTATTCGTTTCTTCCAATTTGATTTGATTTAATCCACTTCTTCAATGATTTTGATTTTACGTATGGCAGGATTTCTAAACTTACGCTGTAATTGATCTTATTATTCCTTGATGACCAAAAGTTGATACTTTCTATAATATCCATGTTCCTTCTTTCTATCCTTGGTCTTGATTTAAAGTATTTGAAGTCTTGCTCCAAGTAGTGTTTGCCTAATTCTTCACAATAGGTGTAGAATATTATTTTTGGCTCCTGATTCTGTTGATTTAATAATATTTCGTTTGTCCAGTTTTTCATTGTACTCTTCGATGCTTAAAGATAACAACCAAATATAGTCACCCATTCTGTATGTCCTCTTTAAGATACTCC
Source organism: uncultured Saprospiraceae bacterium (assembly GCA_964556525.1). Taxonomy (GTDB): domain Bacteria; phylum Bacteroidota; class Bacteroidia; order Chitinophagales; family Saprospiraceae; genus RFSX01. The sequence continues at coordinate 5,727 of CAZKXO010000002.1, read as the reverse complement.
GTCAAATCTAGTTTTCCTAAGGTATATGTCTCTTCTCAAGCGATCAACAAAATACCACTCCACCATCTTTGCAAGCATTAATAATGACAACGGCAGATGTTTAACGACTTGAATGTTTATATAGATAAGTTATCTTCGAACTTGTTTTCTAATTATAACATCAGTTGAGAAGCTTGGAGTTTCTAGCTTCACTGAGACAGTAGCTTAGTATATGATTACTTTAAAGAATAACTCCTTGTTCAGAGAGCAAGGTTATATCAATGGTCAATGGCGCAACGCTACCAATGGACAGACTCTGGCTGTTACGAATCCATACAATGGAAAAGTTTTAGGGTCCGTGCCTGATATGGGGAAAGAAGACTGCAGAGAAGCAATAGCTGCTGCTAAAGCTGCCTTCGATATATGGCGCAATTACACAGCCAGCAAGCGTGCCAAAATTCTAAAGAACTGGTATCAATTGCAACTTGATAATCTAGATGACCTGGCTAGATTGCTGACCTACGAGCAAGGAAAGCCATTGGCTGAGGCCAAAGGTGAAATCCGTTATGGAGCCAGCTTTGTAGAATGGTTTGCTGAAGAAGCGAGAAGAGTATATGGAGATGTGATACCTGGACATGGCAGAGATAAACGAATTACAGTAATCAAACAGCCTATCGGTGTTGTAGCAGCAATTACACCGTGGAATTTTCCCAGTGCAATGATTACACGTAAGGTAGCTCCGGCATTGGCTGCAGGCTGTACGGTTGTTATTAAGCCTTCGGAATTAACACCATTTTCTGCTTTGGCACTGGCTCAGCTAGCAGAGGAAGCAGGCTTTCCTAAAGGTGTCCTGAATATCATTACAAGCAATCAAGCACCAAAAGTTGGAGAGGAGATGACAAGCAATCCGAAAGTAAAGAAGCTCTCATTTACGGGATCTACCAAAGTCGGAAAGATTTTATTGAAGCAGGCTGCAGATCAAGTTAAGAAGGTTTCATTGGAATTGGGTGGGAATGCACCGTTTATTGTTTTTGATGATGCCGATGTGGAACTTGCAGTACAAGGGGCCATAGCCTCTAAGTTTAGAAATGCAGGGCAGACTTGTGTCTGTAGTAATCGTCTGTTTGTACAAGCTGATATACATGATGCATTTGTGACCAAGCTTACTGAAGAAGTAGCTAAGTTGAAGTTGGGTAATGGTCTGGATGCTGATACCAGTATTGGTCCCATGATAGAAGAGAAAGCTGTAGACTTTGTAAGTTCAGTTGTTGCTGATGCTATAGAGAAAGGAGGTAATATTCTGACAGGTGGCCGATTGTCTGAAGGCTCTAAACTTATCTACGAACCTACCATCATCTCTTCTGCAACTAAAGAGATGAAAGTTTTTAGCAGCGAAATTTTTGGACCTATTGCTCCAGTCTATAAGTTCGAAACGGAGGAGGAAGTTATTGCCCTTGCCAATGATACTTCTTATGGACTTGCATCTTATTTCTATGGAAGAGATTATGCAAGGATATGGCGGATAGCAGAAGCATTAGAATACGGCATGGTCGGTATAAATACAGGCATGATTTCTACAGCGGTAGCACCATTTGGAGGTGTAAAAGAAAGTGGCTTTGGACGAGAGGGTTCTAAATATGGAATTGATGAATATCTAAATATAAAGTACATGTGCTGGGGCGGTGTCCAATAACTATAGATGAGAAATCAGGTAGTGCTTATTTTTCGCTCAGCATTTTTACTTTCTCTAACCATTTTTTCCACACCACCTTCTGGGCCTCAAAATCAGAAGTATAAGAACCTGCGTATATTGACAGCTTACAATTAGCCCCATCTTTTGCTATAGAGTATCTTTCCAGGTAATCCATACCAGGAATGTCATAATCTATTTGGATAAGTTCATTGACAATTAATTTTCCGATTATGCCAGTACTAACAGTCCTGTCAGGTTCATAATTGAAATGGACTTCAGCACCTGAAGTCCAGTCTGACTCTACAAAAGCATTCTTGTCGAAGACTGCACCTAATATCTTAGCATAGTCTTTTGCTGTAATTATGTCCCATACTCTGGCCGGAGGAGAGGATATGTCTATGGAGATGGATACAATTTTGGCTTCTTCTAGGTTTAACATTTCAATTTTTTTTATAACAAAGCACCAGTCATCGACTGACCAAGTTGGTCTTCACAAAACGTTCTATAAATTCCTCCTTATAAGATGGCCCTAGTGGCAACTCTAGGTTTTCAGTATAGATGGTGTCGGTGCCGATGCTTTTGATGTTTTTTATCTGTATAATATAAGATTTCGAAGTACGTGCGAATAGCTTAGGTGGTAATTGTGCAAGTATGGTCTTGACGTTCATGGAGGTCATATACTTCGTGTTCTTGGTGTGGATGACTACGTAGTCTTTCATGCCTTTGATATATAGAACATCATTGTAGAAAACCTTGACATATTGTCTGTCTGACTTGATATACATGAAGGTGTCTTCGTAATTATCTACAGTCGCTTTGTCAGCAGCGTCTAGTTCCAGATAGTCTTTTACCTTACTGATGGCTTTGAAGAATCGTTCAAATTTTATCGGCTTTACCAGGTAGTCTATAACGTCTAACTCATAGGACTCCAGGGCATACTGCGGGTAAGCGGTACATAAAATAATATGTGGTTGTTTGCTCATAGATCTTATAAAGTCTAGACCATTGAGCCCAGGCATCTCTATATCTAGAAAGATAAGATCTATCTGGTTTTTAAGTAAGTATTCACTGGCGAGTAGGGCATTGGCAAAGTCTCCTCGGTGTTCCAGGAAAGGAACTTGGTCACAGTTTATCCGCATGCCATCACGGGCTAAAGGCTCGTCATCTACTATTATGTAACTTATCATGGTAGAGTTATTTCGACATGAACGGTGAAATCTTTCTCTTCATCTCTGATGTCTAAGGTGTGGCTATCGGGATAAGACAACTCGAGACGCCGAGTGGCATTTACCAGACCTATACCTCCAGAGACACCACTGTGTAGAGTTCCTTTGTTATTCTTACAACTGAATATGAGTTTTTCTTCTTGTTTTTCCAAGAGGATGTCTATTTTATCTGTACCGCTGTTGCTATTGGAATACTTAAACGCGTTTTCTATAAAAGGCAAAAAGATAAGCGGTCGTATGGGTTGGTGCATATTAGGCACTTTTATATCGAAAGCTACATGCAGGCTCTGTCTTCTTATCTGTTCTAGTTGGATATAGTTTTTGAGATAGGCCACTTCATTTTTTAGGGGGACGGTATCTACATTGCATTCATAGAGCTGGTATCTCAATAATTCTGAGAGCTGCATAATAGTCTCAGGGACTTGATCGTCTTTTTTCTTGGACATGACATAGATATTGTTCAGTGTATTGAACAAAAAATGAGGATTGACTTGGGTTTTGAGATAGGCCAGTTCTGTTTCTAGTTTGTCTTCTCTTAGTTCCATAATCTGGGTATTGCTCTTGTAAGTGTGGCTGATGAGCTTCATTGCCACGGCCATAAAAAGCAAGGACACATTGATAGGAATATCAAAAAGAAAGACAGAGAGCCCTTCCACTTCTGGATCTGAAAAGTTTATCCCATATATGAAATTGTTAAATAGAATGACCAATACGACCAAAAGAAAGGTCAGGACAAAGTATTCCATAAACTTGCCTTTGAGAAAGAAGCGAGGTAAGAGATAATAGATATTAATATATACCATCACCATATCTGCAATCAACTCCAGCAGTATAGTGGAATAGTTCTGCTCGAATGGAGAAGTCAAACCAAACAGGCTCAAAGTCTCGTCCGCATAGATAAAGAACCAAAAGAAGATGTGCTTTATCACCTTATACTTCTTATCAAAGAGAAGCTTATATGTCCAATCTGGAATTTTCATCTGGTGTTATCGTTTTGAAATTCTGCCTTGATAAGTCAGCTCTTGCCACTAACTGTGACGTCGACTTATTCATCTACCCCAAAATTAGCCCTAACTACGCATTTCGTGCTTCGGCTAAGTATAATAAAACCCACCCTAAGTATAAAATAGACCTAGCCTAAGTATAAAGCGACCGATTTGCAAGCATTTAGCGCCATAGATTCGAGTTATGTTACCCAATGAAGCATTTATTCACAAAACAAAAATTGGTCTTATGAAAAATTTAATTGTAAATCTAATCGCCCTTTTGGCCCTCGTTGTGAGCATCACTTCTTGTAATGACGACAACGAATTCCTAGCTAATGATCGCTTCGCAGAAGATCTGGCTTTGGAAGGACCTACCTTTCATAATAAGAAAACTTGTGGGCATGAACACCACATGGAAGAGCTTCTTTCTGACCCAGTCTACAAAGCAGCTTATGAGAAGAGAATAGAAAAGCATCAGCACTTTATGGCAACCAATATCGGCACTAGAGCTCTGTGTAGCACTCCGATAAAAATACCTGTTGCGGTACACTACCAAGGTGCCAACAGTAATGACCTGGCTTGCCTAGTGGCAATGGCTGTACAACAAGTAGCAGCACTGAATGCAGACTATCAGGGAACGAATTCTGATATCTCTAACTGGACTAATAATGCAGCCAGTACATTTCCTAACATCACACATGGAGAAACATGTTTGGAATTTGTGCTTGCAGACACCAATCACCCAAGTGGATTTGGTCTGACCAATGGTGATCCAGCAGTTACAAGAAATGCAACAACTGGGGATTCTGACCCTGCATGGTCTGGTTACCTTAATATTTTTGTTAAGAATGCTGGCGGAGCTCTTGGATATGCACCTCTGGGTGGATCTGGAAATGGTGATGGCGTCGTTATAGACCTAGGTGCCTTCGGTATAGCTAACGCGTCTTGTGGCAACGTTGGAGCCAGTGCACCTTACAATTTGGGAAGAACTCTGACACATGAAGTGGGCCACTACTTATTATTGGATCACATTTGGGGCAATGGTTGCAACCAGGATGACGGCGTTGCTGATACACCTAACCAGCAGTCAGATTATAGTGGCTGTCCTAACATAGGAGCAAGCAGCTGTGGCTCTAGTGATCTACATATGAACTATATGGATTATAGTGATGATGCCTGCATGTATATGTTTACCTCAGGCCAGTCCACAGTACAAGAAAACTATGTTGCTTCTAACTTGAGCAACATTACCAATAATGCAGCGAATGTCCTTAGTGGCAATAGTGGAGGCAACACAGGAGGTGGTGGCAACACAGGTGGCGGCAATACTGGCGGCAGCAGTACAAGTACGACTTGTGGCGTACCAGCAACGCAGTCTGCAGTAGTGCAAAGCAGCACCACAGTTCTTGCAACTTGGGAAACACAAGTCAATGCAAGCAGATACCAGTTCAGATACAGAGTTAATGGTACTACTTCTTGGACATCTTTGTTTGTAACAACAGCAGAACACATGCTTACAGGACTGACAGCTAATACAACTTATGATTACAGAGTAAGAGCTAGGTGTCCAAATGGATGGACAGGATTTACAGTTATATCTTCTTTTACAACCACTACTGGAGGAGGCAACACTGGTGGCAGCAACACAGGCGGAGGTGCCACAACTTGCGACATACCGGGCTATAGCAACACAACTCACCTATCAGCGACGCAGACTAAAGTAGATTGGGAATCTATGCCACAGGCAACGAGATACCATATAACTTTCAGAAGACCTGGTACATCATGGATGACCATGTCTTCGACAGCAGCAGAATATACACTTACAGGTCTTATAACTGGA
>CAZKXO010000001.1:0-50753 GCA_964556525.1 uncultured Saprospiraceae bacterium | reverse complement strand
CATGATTAGCTAATAAATTTATACAAATATGCCAACATGTAGTTTTTTAATCCCTGATTCCGCCTCATATTTAAGGTATAAAAGTTAATACCATGAACAATTCTATCCAATACAGCTACAAAATGACAAAGAGACTGAAGCTACTTATGTTGTTATTATCTCTTTGTTTTAGTGTCACTATTGTTTCTGCACAATGCTCACTTGCCTGTCCACTGACACCTTTGGCAAGTATCCAGCTGGAAGAAGCTGTAGGATCAATCGAAGTTACACCTGAGTTCTTTCTGGGATCGGATTATGCGGTAGGCTGTCCTAACTTGGACGTCACGGTTACTCTTTCCAGCCTTGGAGGTACAGTGCTTCCGCAGTCGCCAGTTGTAGGCCTGGACCGCGTAGGTACACAATTGCTGTATAGGATAGATGAATCTACCATGGGCGGATCATGCCAGGGTTTTTTAGAAGTGTATTCTGATGGTCCAGTGACTATGAATGTGCATTCCATATCGGCAAGCACTGAAAATAACTTTTGTTTGCCTATTTCAGTAAAGAACTTTTATCAACTTATAGGGGGACAGTGGATGCTTGAATGGGACCCAGCTGTCCTTTCGTTTTCGGATGTAAGTAATAGCGATCTTTTTATGTTGACTATAGATGATAGCAACACTACAGCAGGTCAGTTGGGTTTTGACTGGGTACACGGTGGCGTAACCAGTTGGGAAATCAGAAATAATGACCATATCCTTATGTGGGTCTGTTTTGATGCGCTAGCATCTGCGTCTGATACGGATATTTGTGTAGCCTCTGGCGCAACTTTCGAACGAGCAGGTTCTGGAACTACTGCGGTCAATTCTACCTGTGGTTCTGTAAGCCTATTTACTTGTACCTTACCCTGTCAGCCAGAACTCACCGTATCGCTTACAGGCAGTGAATCCATTAGCTTTGAAGCTGATTATTTCCTATTACATGACCGTTGTGAAAGTGATATATCTGTAGTTTTATCTGATCTGCTAGGCAATGATCTTGGAAATACAATAACGTCAGATCAAGTAGGACAAATGCTGACCGCTACGGTAACAAGCTCAGGTTCTGGCAAAAGCTGTACAACTGCGCTCTCAGTAGAAGAGTGCCTTGTAGAGACAGTCAATATAGAATTCAGTTCTAGAGTGGATAGTAGCAATCAAATGATCGTAGATCTTAGAGTAGCAAATGCACAGGACATACTGGGTTATCAATTTGCCATAAATTATGACCCTGAAGTGCTTGCATTTAATTCGCTAATAGATAGTCAGCAATTTGATAATGGTAACTTTTCCACAGGTAACTCAGAAGAAGAAGGTCTCATTAGTGTTGTGAGAATGGCAGCTTTGGATAACCCAGTAAGCATTGATAACGGCGACATCTTAATGACTTTGTTCTTTGAAATACTGAAGGATGAAAACACAACTATCTCACTGGATCCTTCAGCTTTAGAATCCTTGTTTGTCTCCGAAGGTCTTGTAGATCATTGTGTCAGCGCGCCTTCCCGAGAAGTACGTGTAACAGGGTCTAGAGTTAATGGAACAATCCGAGATGACCTTAATCAAGACTGTACAACAGATGCTGGTGAAGCTGGTGTCAGTGGATGGTTATTGGAACTTAAGGAAATAAACTCTGATCTAACCTTTTATGGCTACTCTAAGGATGATGGTTCATATTTTATTTTTGCTCCACCAGGTAATTATATCCTGAGAGTGATACCACCGAATGCCTTATGGGGAATTTGTGAGAATGCAGTTCCAGTAGTACTGCCAAACGATACGGATGTTGTAAATCAAGATTTCCTAGCTTCAGCTCAGGTACGCTGTACTGACATGGTTGTAGATGTTGGGACCAATTTACTTAGAAGATGTTTTGACAATTCCTATACAGTAGAGTATTGTAATCAAGGGACCACGAATGCGACCGATGTTTTTATAACTGTAGAACTGGATGAGCAGTTTACTTTTGTGCAAAGCTTACATCCAGATTTTACTCAGGACGGCTCTACTCTAACTTTCAATATAGGTGATGTAGCCTATGGCGATTGTGGGTCCTTCAGTTTCTGGATAAATGTAAATTGTGCTGGTACCACTATAGGTCAGACTCACTGTGTGACTGCAACGATCTTCCCAAATGATCCTTGCGATCTACCTGATCCAGAATGGTCTGGTGCAAGTCTGGTAGTAGAAGGAGATTGTGACGGAGACAACACCAACTTTAGGATAAGAAATGTAGGTACTGGTAATATGCAAGGTGCCCAGGAGTTTATCGTGATAGAAGATGATGTGATGATGCCAGGTCCTCCTATACAGCTAGATGCAGATGAAGTATTCGAGTTGGAACCTTTGCCAGCTGATGGGAAGACTTATCGAGTTCTCATTCCACAAGTGCCTTTCCACCCAGGTCTGAGTGCACCTACCTTGGCTATCGAAGGCTGCGGAAAGGATGATAATGGTACTATTTCTACAGGCTTCGTGACCATGTTTTCCAATAATGATGGAGACTCTTATATCGATATAGACTGTGTGGAGAACAGAGGCGCTTATGATCCTAATGACAAAGCAGTCTCACCTAAAGGCTATACCAACAGACGATTAGTAGAGTCCAACACGGACCTTGACTATCATATCAGATTTCAGAATACTGGTACGGATACAGCTTTCAGAGTTATCGTCAGAGATGATATAGATCCAAGCCTTGACTTGAGTACACTAGAACTGGGTGCTTTCAGCCACGAATACAGTCTAGATATTATAAATGAAAGAACATTAGAATTCACCTTCGATAATATCATGCTTGTAGACAGTTTTACCAACGAACCTTTGTCACATGGTTTTGCGAAATTTAAAATAAAGCAAATGCCTAATCTCGAAGATGGAATCCGTATCGATAATGATGCTGCTATTTTCTTCGATTTCAATGAGCCTGTTATCACAAATCTTACTGAGGTGGAGATAGGACGTATAATCACCACCAATACTAGCGAATCAATAGACATAGAATTATCAATCTTCCCTAACCCATCTGCAGATTTTATCACAGTCAGACATAGCTATACAAAAGGTCCAGTAAGACTGGAATTGTATGACCCGCAAGGTCGATTAGTAAAGTATGGAACCTTAGAGAATCAGACTCAGGTTTCATTGCTAGGCTTAGCAGAAGGTGTTTATAGTTACAAATTAAGAGATGGACAGTTGTCCTTAGCTGAAGGTATTATAACTAAGATTTAAGACGATAGGTGGCGATTTACAAATTGCCACCTTTCTAATTTGTCCCCAGTAAGCAAAAAATATCCTACCTAGTGTTGTAAGCCTAGTTATCTTTGGTGTATCAAAGATCGATGGGTTTACATATGGCTTATTTTGTTTCTCAGCTTACTTACTGGGACTACTGCCTCAGCACAATTGTACTATGGAGCCAAAGTCGGCTACTCCATTCCCTTCAATAGACAAGACAATATCAAGCTGGATGATGCCAATGACTTTTTCATCTACAGGATAAGTTTTGAAGAGCAGGATGTATCTCCAATCTTTTCTCTGGTGGGGCACTATCGTAAGGATCTGATCTACTTTCAGAGTGAGTTGGCCTACAAGCGGGTGAGGACGAGATTTGTAGGAGAAAACTTTATTGACTTGGATAACATTACCCGCCAACAGAATGTAAAGACAACCCATAATCTTGACATTCCATTCTTTGCGGGCTTTAGGACAGACAGATTTAAACTAGGGGTGGGTCCTATCGCCTCTATAATCTTGTCCGAGAATGAGATTTTTACAGATACAGACTTGTTTGAAGAACGCAGAGAAAGGGTAGAAATGGGTTTTGGTTTTCAAGTTGGATTTGTGTTTTATCGCCTTCATGTAGAACTAGGTTACCAGTATCGGTTCAATGAAATCGGAGACTATCTCTATTGGAGAGGAACCAACAGCAGTTTTAAGCAATCCATCCAGTATCTGGATTTGGGTTTTGGTCTGATCTTATAGAACTTGCCACACAGAAATAAGATGCATATGGAATCAGCAGCCGATCAATACTACATTTATGGCGATAGCAAGATGGCCTATTCGGATACAGGGAATGGCACTCAGACCTTGATATTTCTACATGGTATGGGTAGCAATCAGAAAGCTTGGACAAAGAACGTCTCAGAACTCAAGGATAACTTTCGTTGTATCACTTTAGACTTGCCCGGTTATGGTTTGTCATCCCCTCTACCTTCTGTCTTTGAGATAGGATCTGTAGCACAATTGGTTATCGATTTTATCAGTACGCTTCAGCTAAGAAGCGTCTCATTGGTGGGCCATTCTATGGGCGGGCATATCAGCATGGAAGTGGCAAGACAAGCACCAGAACTTATAGACCGATTGATTCTTATCGCTCCTGCAGGCTTAGAAAGATTTGAGGAGAAAGAGATCGCTGTGATAGAGCAATTCTTCACTGCAGAGCTCATCAGCGGCTATCCAGACGAGATGATAAGGAAGAATTTTCTTATTAATTTTTATCGCATGCCTGAAGATGCACAATTTATGATGGAGGATAGGATTTTGCTAAAGGCTGACCAGCCAAAATATTTGCGATGGTGTCAAACCATAGCAGAAACTACTTGTGCCATAGTCAAGTGTAACATGCTGTCGCATCTGGAACAACTTCAGTTGCCAGTGCTTGTAATGTTTGGACGACAAGACAAACTTATACCTCATCATCTAGTCCATCCTGAATTACAACTGGATACAATATTATCGACAGCGATGGAGAAGTTGGAGAAAGGAACTTTGGTGCTTTATGATCGTTGTGGCCATTTTGTCCAGTGGGAAAGAGCACAAGAAGTCAATAATCAAATAGTTGACTTTTGTAATTCTTGATTAGGGCCAAAAAAAAAGGTGCTACACGAAGCAACACCATTTTTTATAATTTTTTATGACGTTATTACTCACATGTGAATCCAAGAATTTCTTGACCTGTGATTGCTGAGTCATAAGCTAATCCAGTGATGTCACCAGTAAAGTCATCTTCACAGATTTCTACATCATCAGAACCTTCCATAGTACAAGTAACACATTCGTTACCTCCACAAGAGAACATTACAAATACACAGCATACTAATGTGAATAATTTAGTTGTTTCAGTTAATACCTTTTTCATAGTAATTAATTTCTGTTGTTTAAATAAAAGCTAAAAGTACTACTTAATGCAAACTTAACTAAGCACAAATCTGTTTATTTTATTAGACTTTATTTATATATATTCCTATGAGAGTATTACCCACATTTATAAGCCTATTCTACTTCCAAATTTTAACATTTGGACTTATAGGGCAAACCGCTGACATTCAGTTAAGTAACGATATCTTGCTAAGGCAAAGTGATGAATATCAGGGTCTTATCCACTCTGATGACAGTGGTTATATATTACACATTTACGAACGATCAGGTAGAGGCTTGCTCGACCTTCCGGGCAGAGCACTGATACTTGAGAAGTACGATAAGGGTTTCCAGCAAGTCTATAGCTATGCCTATGGTGATCAGGATATGGTCTCTGTAGAGCTCTTTGCCGTTGCCAATAAGTTGGCTTGGATAGTCATAGAACAATCTGGCAGTTACAAGTATACCTACAGCCTGATCCCAATAGACTTTGACGGGAAGGAAGGAAGAAAACAGAAGCTCTTTGAGATAGAAGTCGCAAAAGCTATAGATATACCATTCACATATCTGCGCCCATCTCCAGATTCTTCTACAGTGGCCTTTGTAGCACTCTTTGATGCTGATAAAAAGAAGAGAGAAACTGAAATCTATACGGCAGTGATAGATGAAAATGCAAGCTTGTTGTGGGACAAGTTTAGCTCACTGAAGGGTAACCAAAAACAGTATGACATTCTGGATTTCCAACTGAATGCTAAGAATGAACTCGTCTTGCTATCCAAGTACTTCAAGGATAGTAAAGCAAAGAACGAAGTCGATAATAGGAAAGGGGAAAGGATAGCGGGCTATGAGATAAATACTTATACTATCTCAGCTGAAAGTAGAGCACTAGATAAGCATGCGCTAGATTTGGATGGTGCTTTTGTCCATGATGCCAGACTGAAATTTTTTCCTTCGGGTGACCTTTATAGTATAGGATTGCTTACGGAAAAGCATAACGGTAATATCAGTGGTGTCTATGTGGCCCAGCATGATGAACTTATGCAAGTAACAGGAATCCAGCAGTCCTTTTTTGATATACAGGATCTTATTTCTTTGGACAAAGGAGATGCAAACGTAAATCTTAGAAAGAAAGACAATAAAGGTCTGGATGATGAATTCAAATTGATAGATGTCTTTCAGTTAGCTAATCGTGATTTGATCATCACTGCAGAAGAAAACTTTGCCAGAGTACAGAATCAAAACAATTTTAATAATACTGCTTTTGGAGGCAGGCGCTTCAATAATGTCAACAATAATAACGTCACTTATCTAAACAGTAATGATGTTGTTATTCTCAAGACCAATCCTGCAGGTGAGATGGATGGCATTACACTGCTGCCTAAGAAACAAGAACAATTAATCTATCAAGGATTTAATTATTTCAAACCAAGTGACGATGCACTGCGAGAATCGAGTTTGCATCTTTCTCATGTTAATGTAGTACACAATGACAAGGTGTATTTTTTGTATAACGAGCATAGGGATAATTTCGAGGAGAGAAAGTCTCGCAAAGTGGCCAATAGGCTCCGAAGAATGGAACCAGCTCTGGTAACCATTCATGGAGATTTGAATTATGAAATAAGATCTTTGCTGCCAGAAGATTCCAATAGTTTGATAGCACCTACCAGATCTAAGCAGATAGGCTCTAATCAATACTTTGTAACCTTTGTAGAACCACATACTAATGAAAGGCAGAACATTAAGATTGGTGTGATGACTTTCAAGTAGAATTAAGAGAAGGCTTATGAGCTTTCTGTTCCAGACTTATACATCACAAAACCTAATAGAAACCCGATAAAAGCTTGCATCAGCTGCAGCTGAGTGAATAAGATGCTGCAAAATAATACACAGCAAAAGAGGTATTTGCTTTCTCTGAGTCTGCCTTTGAAAGATAGAAAGACCGCTATGGGAAAGAGTAAGCCTAGAAAGCCTAGCTGATATAAAACCAGATTCATACTGCCTCCGAGTCTTTCCTTTTCGTTTATTATCAGAGGGTTGAGGAAGTCGCGACACTTGCCTGACACGTACAACTCACTGAGGAACTGCTTATAGTGTCCTAGTCCCATGGGTCTAAATCCATTATATCTTGCATTTAGAATAGGCACAGTTGCACCAGCAAATCGTACACCGACACTTTCATCTAGTTGTGTCAACTTAATCGGATCACGTATAAATTCTGCAGCCAGCTTGCCTACCCTTGTTGATTCCATCTTATTCAGTTGGGCATTGAAAGTTGGAATCGCAATAGCTAAGATTACAGCTGCACTGGCAACATATTTTATATTGAATTTTAAAATTTGTATTGTACTAAATATCAAGAGAGATAAAGCCAAGATGGCGATAGCGGTTGCAGACTTACTTAGAAGGGTCAATTGAACCAATAAGAGCGGTATAACTATGAGGTTTGCTTTCTTAGAATAGTTAAGTAAGGAAAAAATCAAAAAGAATAAACAGACACTGCCATAGAATGCCGGCTCAGTTGTGAGAGAAACAACCCCTCTACCATTTATCAAGACACCGCGCATATTGGCAAGAAAGATACCCCCTAAACTGGGACTTAAGTAGAGTTGTCCCAATCCGAAAAGAAAATAAACACTTAACACAGCGACGAAGGCTTTAAATGGAATAGTGAGCAATTGTCTCTTAAATAGGATGTAGCTGGTTGTGGTCACTATTGCAAGAGACAAATAGTTCAGTACATTTTTAACGTAATCGAAGGTAGATAGTTTATTATTGATGATTAAGAAGAAGGATAATCCCCATAGAATCCAGATCATAATAATGGCTGGAGTTACCTTCTTGTCTTTGATAAGCAATAGGATTATTGCACCTATTATCAATGCGTTAGGCTGTGTATCTGTACTTAGTCCTATGAGGGCTAGGTAAGGGAAAAAACAAAATAACGCGAATATTATAGCCAGTGCTTTCAATCTTGAGAGTAGATGCGTTGCTTTATAAATACAGCTGGAATTCCAGCATAGATACCACTTTCTTCTAAGTCTTTGGTCGTAATGGAACCTAGAGATAATATGGCGTTTTTGCGTATGTGCACTCCTGGTCCCACTATTGCTTTTGCACCCACCCAGGCACCATCTTCCAGATGTATTTCACCTAACATTAGGCTGAAGGATCGGGACTTGTAATTGTGATTGCCTGTCTGCAACAAGGCTCCCTGAGAAACTGTCACATTATCACCCATTCTGACCGGTGCTAAATTATCTATCCAAACGTTTTCTCCTAATCCTACATTGTCGCCCAGCTCAAGGAACCAGGGGTATTTAATATTGACACCTGGTTTGATATAGCAGCGCTTTCCTATTTTGGCACCAAAGAGCCTCAGGATAAATACTTTGAATGAGGTAAACGGCAGTAATGAATTTCTAAATAGCAATATATTAGTGTAGTACCATAAGGTTCTTTTCCAAAAGGCACCAGGCTTATACCAGCTGTTGTCGAATTTGCTTTTATCCAAAGTCATCAAGGTATCCTTTTACGTATGAGTACAGCAGGAGATCCACCTATAATTACATCATTGCCTACATCTTTGGTGACTACTGCGCCAGCAGCTACAACTGCGCCAGACTTAATAGTTACACCTGCCATAATTATACAGCCATGTCCTATCCATACATTGTTTTCTATAACTGTAGTTTTTCTATGTTCTATGCCTGATTCACGTATGAGGGTCGTTCCTAGGTTATCTATTTTATGGTCTCCACCGACAAAGGCACAATTGGAGGCGACCATCACATCATCACTTAGAATCAGATCATTGCCAATATGAGCATGTCGGCCGAAGTATACATTGTCACCTGCGATGAGCTTTTTCCCTCTTGCTACAAAGAACCCCTTGTTGCAATAAAAGTTTGTTCCGACTTTGATATCCCTTAATTGTAGGCGCAATGCAGTGACACGAACACTTGCCAATATTTTTCGCCTGAATGCAAAAAGTGTTTTCATAAGTGGAAAGAGAAACTAGTTCTATGATCACCAAAGTTACATTATAATTTTTAGCATAGCTAGGACTAAGGCTGTCTCTACTTTTGCAGATGCATGAGTTCCTTGAGATAGCGCTTTCTGTCTGCGGCGTATTTTTTATACTCAGAGTGGTCATAGTCACTGTTGATAAATTTTGTATAGTAGCGGATGGCTACGTTTTTGTCCTTGTAGTAGTTGTCAGAGGCCCGTGCAAGATAGAATAGTACAAGGGGGTCTTGTCCATATTTATAAGCATCCTGATAATGGGGAATAGCTGATTTCAAGTTTTCTTCTTTGGAATATAATCTAGCTACATTTCTGTGGTATAAATCTATATCCTCCGAGATCCCTTCTTTGACAGCTTCCTGAAAGTGGTGGAGGGCAAATTCTATGTTCCCTTGTTTCTCGTAGGCGACGCCGAGATTATAATGTGCATATTCTTTGGTGCCAGGATCATTGATTGCTTTGGTGAGATGGAATATGGCTCGGTCCAGTGAGTCCACTTGCATATAGGCATAGCCCAGCATTTTATTATGGTGAGGTCTCAGGTCATATTTGCCTCTGATAACCTCCATATAATAGACAGTACTGTCATAGGCTTTTTGAAGATATTTGCTATTAGCCATAAGTAGATTAAGCTGGATATTGTTGCTGTCTCTACATAGTCCGAGGGTGAGGAGACTGTCTGTAAGGGCATAGTTCTTTTCTCTAAGAAGGAGCTCTCCAAGGCCCTTGATAGTGTACTGGTCTTTGTTGTTTTTTTCTAGGGCCTGCTGATAATAACTCTTGGCTTCGTTTTTTAGACCTGCCTTCTGGTATTGCTGCGCCAACTTTCTGAAATTAATGGCATTATCAGGGAAGTATTTGATCAGTTTGTGATAGTACTTTATGGCTTTAGGTGTATTAGAATTGGTTTCGTAGATACTGGCTAGAGAGGTCAGTGCTATTCTGTTTATGGTATCTTTTTTTTCTAATTCTAAAAAATACTTTCTGGCAAGCGGAAGATCACCCAGTTTATAGGCGGAGAGGGCGGCCCTTTCATAATTCTTGAGTACCATGCTATCGGTGACCAGCAAGGCCTGATAGGATGTCAAGGCGAGCTCATATTTCTGATTATCATAGTTGTCAGCAGCGGTTTTCTTAAGGTCGGCAGGGGCTGTCTGTCCATAAAGGACGCTACAGTATAAAAGAAGTACTAACAAAGATTTCATGAATACGTGTTGTCTGACTTAATAAGATGCGACATGCTGCCGACTTGGTGTATGGCGCTCATGAGAAATATCTCTAAATTACTATCTTAGACCAGATGACTGATAGAAAACAACTCAATTTCTGGCAAGCCTTTCTTCCTCTGGGCTTTTTTTTCTTGGTATTGATTTTTGGTTTATTTGTACAGCCAGTATTGCTGAAGCAGAAGATGCTGCCTTTGGAGGTACTGATTTTGATGGCTTTTACCTTTAGTTGTCTTCATCTTTTGTTTTTAGGTTACAGCTGGGAAACCATTCAGGAGCATATTGTCAAGAAAGTAGGGGAGTCTATAGGAGTCATCTTGATACTCTTTTCTATAGGGGTACTGATAGGGAGTTGGATCGTATGTGGGACTATTCCAATGCTGATCTACCATGGTGTCTCACTGATCAATCCCAACTGGATCTATATTTTTGCTTTTCTTATCTGTATCATGTTTTCTTTGCTTACAGGGACCTCTTGGGGTTCGGCAGGTACTATAGGAATCGTTATGATAAGCATTGCTCAGGTCTATGGTGCTGATCTTTGTATAACAGCAGGGGCTATAGTCGGAGGATCTTTTTTTGGTGATAAGATGTCCCCACTTTCTGATACGACCAATGTTGCTTCTCTAGCCACGGATGTACCTCTCTTTGATCATATCCGTTCTATGATGTATACGACTGGACCTGCAGCTATACTGGCAGGGGTCATCTACATTGTGTTGTCTCCGGTGTTTTCAGGAGAATTGGGCGCGGATGTGACTGCGCAACCAGAATTGATACAAACGACCTTGTCGGCCTTGGATGAGATGTTTCATTTCAGTTGGATTTTGTTTCTACCACTGGTGGTGGTTATCTGGGGTTCCATGACTAAGAAACCGATAGTCCTGACCTTGTTAGGATCTGCCTGGATTGCTATGGTTCTCGCTCTTGTATTTCAGGATTTCTCTTTTTCTGATATAATGGCCTCTTTTAAAGAAGGCTTTTCTACCGAGATGACCTCTGCCGATGCCGCAGATGCAAAAGCACTCAATATTCTAAATAGAGGAGGCTTATATAACCTCATAGAAGGGATAACAAGTTGCTTTCTCATTTTCGCTTTTATAGGTACACTGGATGTGATCAATTCTATAGATACTGTGCTAAGAAATATCATGTCCAAAATCAAAACCAGAAAGCAGGTTGTCTTTGCAGCCATCAGCAGTACTTTGCTGACGAATCTTACGACCTCCAACCAATATGCAACCAGCTTTATAATTGCAGAAAGCTTCAAGAAAAAATTCAACAATTTAGGTGTAGATAGAAAAGTACTGTCCCGATCTATAGAAGATGCAGGGACTATGATGGAGAATTTAGCCCCATGGACACCTTCAGGAATTTTTATGGCCAGTGCCCTTGGAATATCAGCCCTAGATTATGCGCCAGTGCAGTTTCTTTCATTGATTAATATCGTTATTGCCTACTTCTTTGCTCTGACAGGTATTGCTTGCTTTTATAATAAATCGACGCATGGACAAGAAAAAACTTAGAGACGAAAGTATTCTTAACCATGACGACCATGAAGATCTCCATGGTGCGGTGATACCACCTCTGTATCAGAATTCCTTATTTGCTTTCCGGGACTGGGATGCGATAGATAAAGCTTTTGACCATAAAGCAGATGCCTTCATCTATTCTCGACTTATGAATCCTACAGTACAAGCAGCGGAAGAAAAAATAGCTGCACTTTGCCGAGGAGACAAAGCCAAGTTGTGTGCCTCAGGGATTGCAGCCATCACCAGTGCCATTTTGCATTGTGTCAGTGCCGGAGACCACATCGTCACTATCAGAAATATCTACGGCCCTACAAATACTTTTATCAATAAGTATCTGGCTTCTAAATTTAATATCACTTGCACCCAGGTAGATGGCCAAGATCCTGCCGAATTCGAAGCAGCGATTACAGCTAAGACCAAGCTCATCTACCTGGAAAGTCCTGCTTCTCTGACCCTTGAATTGCAAGACCTTAAAGCAGTCGTTGCCATCGCAAAAAAGCATCAGATAAAGACGGTGATAGATAATACTTGGGCTTCGCCAGTGTATCAGAAACCACTGGAACTGGGAGTCGATATAGAAGTGCATTCTGCTTCCAAGTATCTGGGTGGTCACAGCGATGTGGTTGCAGGTGTTATCATAAGTGACAGAGAGACCATGGATGCTATCATCACTGCAGAACACGAATTGCTGGGTGCAAAGATGGCACCGTTCGAAGGGTGGCTCATCCTACGCAGTCTCAGAACACTGACCATCAGAATGAAAGCAATTATGGAGAATGCCATGCATGTTGCTCAGTATCTGGAGCAGCATCCACAGGTCACTAAGGTCAATTTTCCAGGACTAGCAAGCTTCCCCCAATATGACTTGGGTAAGAAACAGATGACCGGATATGGAGGTCTACTCAGTTTTGAACTAGCAACTGATGATATCGCCAAGATCAAAAAATTTGTCAATGCCCTTGAGCTCTTTGCCTTAGGTGTAAGTTGGGGTGGTCATGATAGTCTGGTCTATGCACCCGTAATAAGTTACCTGAAAGAACTCAGTCCTGATAAGTTTGCTGCAATGGGCATCAATGCTTCTCTTATCAGGCTGTCTATCGGACTGGAGCATCCTGAAGATCTGAAGGGGGATTTGGACAAGGCTTTGGAACTTGTTAAGGGTTAGAAAGAATTGCATTTTGGTTAATTGCTAACCCTTCAGTATTTTAGGAATGAATAGAACAAGATATCTTCTTTTAGTTTTTGCACTCATGTATGTCTCCAGTATACATGCTCAGTGGCTTTCCATAGAAGGAGCTCTAGTATCTGGCAATGGTAAAAATCTGGAAACTAGTGAGAGTTTTTCTATAACCGATGTGCTTGGCAAAGTACAAGATATGGATACAATTTATATCAACAGACAAACTTCTGGTGAGATTCTTAGACAACAAAGAATTTCTCTTACTAGAAATTTTAGTGTTGCGGGGCATTTGCATATTCCTATAAAACCAAAATGGACTGGGAAAATTGGTTTTGGGCTTTCCAATACATTTTTCCAGTATAGGGATGTCTTGGAACTTAGAAACTATAATGAAGTGTTGGACACTATCAATTGCTACATACCAAAGAAGGCAGATTGCTGTCATCAGAAAAGCTTGTCATACACTAGGGGAGTAAAAGGATGTAAATTTTAAGAATGTAATAATTGCGGCATCACTTTTAGTGTTCCAGATCCTCATAGATTTCCGCCGAAAACGCGGGCTTGCAAAAGCACAAGAATACTAGGTCATCCTTTCCAGTATTGGTGATACGCTGAGGAATGCCGGCAGGTATGCGTAGGAGTTCGTTGGCGCTAAGGGGGAAGCGTTCTTTGTCTATTTCTGCTTCTCCTTCTCCACTGAGTATATAGTACACTTCTGTAGTGTCTTTCAGACGATGCCATGCAGTAGTGACACCTGGCTCTACTCTAGCTCTGGCTATCGATTGTGAGCGGTCATCGGAATGATTGAGTAATTCTAGGATATAACAACGTTCGGCTGTTTCTATTTCATCGATTTCTTGTGGACTTATTTTCTTGGTTTCCATTTCTTAGTTTTTCGCGAGTATTTTGTGTACTAAAATAAGGAACCGCCATTATTGTTGGTGCATAAGATGGATAAGAAAGATCATGATAGCATCCAGTAAGCTCACCGTCAGGATTTAGTCGTGGTGAAAGGGTTGGTTCTCTACTTGGATTCCGCCAAAAGGGGAACACGATAAGGACAGCTTTCACTCAAGAAGTCCTGACATTTTCAATCTGAGTCATTGGACGCCTGTCCTATTGAAGGTTTAGGATATACATAAGCTCCTGATTTATAAGGGCATAATATGGAATCCTCAGCCATTAGCTGTTCCTTAACCAGATTTAACGAGTTCTTAGGTCTTTTTACTATTGATATTGCGTCTTATATGTACAATCGATGAGTTTAATAAAGTTTGAGTTTGGTTAAAAAAAGCGCAGAGTGAGATACTGCGCTTTTTTCTTTTATACTAACCCAGTTGTCTCATCGCCACAAAAAAAAGGCCGAGCGCTAACCCGACCTTTAGTTTTATTTTTATTGGACTCAGCTTGTTAGCCTTTACCTACATTATTTAGCTTAGTTGTGACCTCTTCTATAACTCTAGACTGCTTTTCTATCTCCATCTTTTTGTCTTCTTGGTTTTGAAGATTCTTCTCTATTTCTGCTTCAGCTTCAGAGATTTTCTTTTTGTACTTTTCGATATCATTGTGCAGGTCTTCATTTCTCTTTTCAAGTTTAGAGAGCTCTTTGTTTCTGTCTTTAAGATTATCTTCTTCGTCATCTAGTTCGTCAGATATAACAGATCTGGTAACATCAAAGCTGACATTCATTAGTTTATCTTTAAGACCAGCAGCAAGATCTGCATTGTTTTCCGAGCTTATGAATTTTGATCCATCATCAAAGAATACATAACTCGTTGTTTGACCTTTGCCTTCTTCTACTTTGAAGTATACATTGGTAGGACCTGACATGCCAGGTACATCGCACTGTAGGCAATTGTACTCTTTGGCTTTTTTGTTTCTTTTTACTTTGCCGTATTCCTTGACGGCATTTTCCAGAATTTTGGTAACTGTTTTTTTAGAGGCGCCTGGGTGGTCCATGACAAAGGCATTTTGCTTACCCAGACTGATTTCTGCAGCTGTTTCACTGATTTGGCTATAGCCAGTTACAACTATAAACAGAGAACATATCAGAAGAATTACATTTTTCATTTTAAGTTCTTTTTGGATTAAATTAATTGTACAAGTTGACTGCTTGCCAATTTAGGTGTTTCTCAGCAGTCGCAATTTAGCTCTATAATTTACATGGAATTATTAAATTATTGTTAAGCAGAACAGGAATTTTCCAGGATTTACTCGTACCTCAAGGAGTCTATTGGGTCCAGACGAGAAGCTTTTAGCGCAGGATATATTCCGGATATTACACCGACAAAGATACAGACTATTATACCGACAGCCATCCAATTGTAAGGGACTACGAAGATTCCACCTATAAATTTAGCAACCAATATTCCCACTATTACTCCAAGGATTATACCCATGATACCACCTATTAGAGTGATTACTACAGCTTCCATAAGGAACTGAAAAAGAATATTGAATCGAGTGGCACCTAGGGCTTTTCTGACCCCTATTTCTCTGGTTCTCTCTGTAACGGAGACCAGCATGATATTCATAAGTCCGATGGCAGCCCCGAGGAGGGTCATCAAGGCAATTGCAATTGTTGCCCATCGGATCTCGGCAGTCATCTCTTTGAGAGTTTCCAAGATGCCATCGCTTCTTCTGATCTCAAAATCGTTTTTCTGTGTAGCTTTCAGTCGACGGATATTACGTAAGAGTCCTGTTGCTTCCGCTGTTGCTTGTTCCATTTTAGATGGATCTTTTAGGGCAATCATTACGTCATAATTCCTATTGGCATAACCATAATATCTTTTGGCATTTAGCAGAGGAATAAATACGCGGCGGTCATTAGACTGAGTCATGGAAGAACCTTTACTTGCCAGTACTCCTATTACTTTGTATCTGGTGTTACCTACATGCAGAATCTCACCGATAGCCGCTTCCTGATTTTTATCAAAGAGATTGGATACGAGTTCGTCGCCGATGATGATCTTGTGGTCTCCATTTTGTATTTCTGAGATAGAAAAGTTTCTACCTGCAGCCAAGTCATAAGCAGAAGCTACTAGATAATTTTCATCTATACCTATGAGTCTGATGTTTGGGTTGGTTTTCTTGTTTTTAAATTTTACCACTGAGTTCCACTGGCAGAAGGTATTAATAGAAACCATAGCAGAAGGAAAATCAAATTCTTCCTTAAAATTCATCGCTTGTTTAAAGTCGATAGGATCAGCTCTCTTGGTTTCGCGACCTCTTTGTCTGGTCTGTATGGAATTGCTGGCTGGATATACTCTAAAGGAGTTAGCGCCCATACGATTGAAACTATTATTCATCGAAAAGAGTATCGTATCTATTGCTGTAAGCATACCAACTAGACAAGTGATACCTACTGCAATAATGAGCAAGGTGAGTAAGGCTCTCAGAAGATTAGATCTGATAGAGCGGAGTGCTACCTTAATGTTTTCTAGGAGTTTCATCTAGTCCATGACAAGATAGAAACTTCTCTTTTATTACGATGGATTAATAGATAAAATGATAGACAGGAGAGACTAAGACAATATTGTATCCAGCTTTCTAAATACAGCTTGCTCTAGTTTGTCGTAATCGCCATCTATGTGAAAGAGATTATGCATTTCCTCATAAAGCACATCTGTCTCATTGTTATTATAGATGTGGTCATCATAGGCGTCCTTTATCTTGTAGATACGGTCTTGCTCAGTATCATTGAGATATATTGTTAGCATCTGATGATACAGGTCTTGTGATACTCTAGATGTAATATAGGCTTCTTCCTCTGAGCTGATATTGAGGTCTGCGGAGCCACAGTGGATGAGTATGTAAGTAAGTAGCTCGTCATCACTCCAGCTAGTAGAGGTGATTTTTATAGTTGAGTCAAGTACAAGTTCCTGGTTATTCATGTCGAGTAACTGCTTTTATAAAATTAGTTTTGTGGACGCCATTTGATATTACAGCCAGCACTTGGAATCTGTGGTGTAATCTCATTTATTCCCAGACAGACAGCATCCAGAGCTGATCTTAGGTCTGCGCCAGTTACAGGCAAGCCATTGCCAGGACGACTGCCATCCATTCTTCCTCGGTAGACTAACTCATCCTGGGCATTGAAGAGATAGAAATCTGGTGTGCAAGCAGCATTATAAGCCTTTGCAATTTCCTGACTTTCATCATACAGATAAGGGAAAGGATATTTTAGGACTTTTGCTACCAGTTGCATTTCTTTAGGTCCGTCAGCTGGATAATTTTCTACGTCGTTAGAAGAGATAGCGACAAAACCGATGCCTTGCTGACTGTAATGCTCTGCAATCTGGACCATTTCATGATTGACATGAATAACGAAAGGACAATGGTTGCAGGAAAAAATGACGACAGTACCTTTCGCGCCTCTGATGTCTTCGTAGCTTTTCATTGTACTACTGATTGTATCCGGTAAGGAAAAAGCAGGTGCTTTGGTTTTCAATGGAAGCATGTTAGATTCTGTAAGAGCCATTTTTTTATTTTTTTATTTTTTTAATTCGTTAAGCCAAGGGCACTTTAATGTGCTCTGCAACTATGATTGATTCCCAGCACATAATTTTTGACAACTTCTAGTTCCTCGGCAACCTCACTGCCCATAAAGCCCGTAATCATATTTTCTTTCAGATAAGTTTCGGCTAGATTTGTTAGTTCATCAGAGAGTGGGGTATAGGACCAGTGCCATTTTTCCTCGTTATAGCCCTCGGGACGATTAGGACCCTTGGCGGTGTAGGGTCTGCAGAAACCGTACTCATGGGCATGTGCTTCTAGCCACTCAAAGAGTTGGAGACCTTCACCAGTTTCGAACCATTCATTGTTGAACTTATTGAGATCTATATCGGTACCCCAGTGATGTCTGGAAGTGCCGGGCATGGAACTATAATTTAAGATTTTTAATGCGCGATCCTTACTTTCAGGAAAGGCTGTGGCTGCATTTTCGCCAGTGCTAAGGATGGTTTCTCCAGTCCATTTTCTCTCCCAGATACCTTTCTGATAATCAAAATTTCTAGTCGCCGATCTTATTTGCAGTTCTATACCAGCTAGCTTGGCGGCCTCATACATTCTAAGAAAAGACTGATAAGCTTCTTTGCGCAGATACATGCCAGTCCTATCAGCATAGTCTTCTGATATGCGGACAAAATAATGATCTTCCTCAGGAATAAACTTGCCCATGATGTACTTCAGGTCTGAACTTTCTTGTTGGGCTGCAAGCTTGTCGGCAGCAGCGATGAGGCTGGCAGGTTTTTTTTCTACCATCGGTATGGCAGAGTGAGTTTCTGTGGGCTTATTATTACAAGCCGAAAGAATGGCTAGGAAAAAGAAAAGTATAATAATCCTAGGCAAGAGTATTATTTTTTGCTTGATAACCGAATAAATTGTTTTCCTTGATAGTATGTACTATTTCTTTAGGCACGCAATGTTCCCACTCCCCACCTTTGCTGATAGATTCTAAAATATTCCATGGCATAATATCCAATTGCTCCTTGTTGAAATTTTCGATTTCTACAATCTGATTGGCATCTATGAGATGCTTGTACAAAAAATGTATGCCGTCTGGCACAATGAGAGTTCTTGCTGAAACCAGTTCTTTCCCTTTTCTTAGGTAGGCAGGATAGACATATACGGTAATGTTTCTATTGAACAGTTCGCCAAAGGCCACTAGCAGTCTACCGTCTTGATTGTTATGATACTTTTCGTCTATGATATCATAGAGTTCTCTGACACCTAGGACAAGTCCCAGTTTGCCAATATTAAGATCGGAAAGGTAATTGACCAGATTCTGGTGGTTGTCGCAATCAGAGATAATTACATTATATCCTAGGGCACAAAGTGCTTCGGCTCTTTCGAGGTAGTCTTTCTCAGAAATTTTTCCGTCGACTTCTAGATTTTTCATGGTTATTTCTGCCATGATAGTTGCCCTGTCTTCCTGTACCCCGTCTTCTTTCTTAAACTGAGCTAGACCTGCTTCAAAAACATCCACACTGACTTTTGTAGGTGGCCTGAAGTGTCCGCGGACGACCATGAGGTCTTTCTTCCATAGAAACTCTGAGGCATGGATGCTTCTACCATGTTTGCTGAACATGGCTACTTCTGTAAGATTGTGGTAGACAATTTTATAGGTAAGCAATCTGTTGTCCAACTCTTCGAAATCAGGACCTTCTAGTCTGACCATATCTATCTCTACTCTGCCATGTATACCATCTACCATAGATAGGACAAACTCATCTAGATCGTTTGTGTATTTATAACAGGCATAGATCATGTTTACGCCGATGATGCCTATGGCTTCTTGTTGGAGGTGATTGCTTTGATCTTTGAGATTGACATGTATAACCAGGTCATTTGGAGGGCCTTCTGGTGTCAGTTGGAACCGTACGCCTAGCCAACCACTTCCTTTGATAGTTCGCTTATAGTTAATAGCTGCTACGGTATCAGCAAATACAAAGAAGGTGGAATCTGGTCTGACTTCTGTAAGTCTTTCTGTCATCAGATTGTACTCGTGGTCTAGCATTTTATAGAGCCTGGATTCGCATACATAGCGCCCACTTTCTTCAGGTCCATAGATAGAGTCGGAATAAGTCTTGTCGTAGGCCGACATCGTTTTTGCAATGGTACCCACCGCGGCTCCTGCTTGGAAGAAATTTCTGGCTACTTCCTGTCCAGCTCCTATTTCTGCAAAAGTCCCGTAGATCTTCTTATTGAGATTGATATTGAGGGCCTTTTGCTCAGGCTTAAGTATATGTCTCTTATTCTCTTCCAAGTTTAGAATTTAGAGTCTAAAGATATATGAAATATAAATAATATAAGAAGGCTACGATCTAAGCCAAAAAAAAGCGGCACCTTGTGAAAGGTGCCGCTTAGAAAATTTATTTCTACAGATTTTATTCTGTTATAACCAATTTCTTTACAGTGATTTGTTCGCCATTAACGAATCTTAAGTAGTAAACACCAGCATCTAAATCACTACCATCAAAGCTTCTTACAACTTTGTTAGAGATAGATCCTAGGTTCTCTTGTCTGATAGTTCTGCCGATAGCATCTGCTAACTCCATAGAGATGTCTTTTGGTTGCTCAAACTCTAATGTGATATTTGCAATACCAGTTGTAGGATTTGGATAAACGCTGATACCTTGATCTAATTCAGGATCTACAGTGCTAGAAAGACCATTTTGCTCTGCTTCGAAAATAGTCGTCTTTTGTGCATTGAAACTTCTACCATCCTGACCGATAAATGAGCTTACGATACTCATATTGTCGATATTAAATTCATCAGGAATAATCATTGAGAAAGTATGCGTTATCGTTCTTCCATCTACATCAGTATAAGCACCTTCTAGACCTAGAGTTGGCGTAAGTAACATTCTTGCTACTCTGTTATAAATCATTTGGTCAGCAGGAACTGGATTAGGTAATAATTCGAATCCACCCATAGGTCCAAATTGACCACCAGCAAAGGAATTTTGCTGAGCAAAACCGGCGTTAGTTCCTATAACACCATCTTCTGTTAATCCTACTAGTAGTCTTGTGTTGTCTCTAATTGCAACCAAGAAGAAATCAGTTGTTACTTGTACTGTTAGATTTCTTGTTGAAGGATCGAAAGAAGCACCATGCTCAAGAGAAAGAATTGGTTCTGTTACAGCACTATTCACAAAAACAGACTCTATGTTTTCTGCAAAGTTTAATAGATCCGGATCTCTTTCTGTCCATACCAATCTTTGGAAATCAGCAGTAGGAATAGCTTCTAAAGCAAGATTCCAAGTTTCATTAGTCATTGGATCTAGACCAAATGCATCATTGTGTACTGAGATTCCTACAAATTGCTCAGGATACTTGTTCTGCATGTAATTCATATATACATGACCTATAGGAGAAAGCTCTGCAGCTCTGCCTGTTGTTTCTTCTACCCATACCTTTTTGTCTGGGTCAGGAATAAATCCTGTCAGCGTCAGTGGCCTAACATTGTTACAGGTGTTGTCATCACCTATGCCATTAACATTCCTTATTCTCATCAGAGCAACTTCGGTTCCAGGAGTATAAGTATATGGAACAGCAACTTCTACTGGTGCCAAAGTTTGAGGAGCAAGAATGAAATCAAATTCTTCTGTGAAAGAAATTCCAGGCCCTTCAAATTCTAAAGTGAAAGACTCTATGTTTTCAGTTCCTGCATTAGCAACATTAAGCTGAAGATTTTGCTGAGTACCAACTATACCAAAAAAGTCAGTTTGGTTTACACCTATTCTTGCATCTACATCTACTCCACCGAATGCTACTGCATCCAACTGTACATCAACAGCAGCTGCATCAGGGTTGTGCTCGAATTCAATGTTGTCTACGTATGCATCAGAATTGCCATCTAGTGGGAATAAATTCATAGCGTAGATCTGATTGTTTTCAACTGAATTAATAAATGAACCTAGACAATCTCCGTCGACAAACATTCTCCATAGATTTTGCGTAAGGTTTATTTCTAGCTCAATGTTCATCCATTCATTGGGTTGGTAAGCATTTTCAAATACGATTTGCTGACCGTTATCTACTTGGAAAATGCCATTTTCTCTTAGGAAACACTGCAGTACCCAGTTTCCATCAGAAGGAATAAGGTCTGAACCTTGGAAATTAAAGTAGGAGTTTCTGCCTCCAGTTATTAAAATATCAAAAGATACTCTGAAAGTACCTGAGGTGTACTGATCGCCACCAAAAATGTGGAGTATATCTACGTCCTGACCTCCGGGTAAATATAGCGAGTTCGTTCCTGAGGCAGCTTGTGCATCAGATATAACAGCATCTTGTACAGGGGGTGCATTAGGATCTTGTGGCCACAGTTCCCAGAATTCAGGATCTAAGTCTGTAATCCCTTCTCCGACAGGAAAGCCGTCAAAATTTTCTGAATGCGTAATCTGTCCAAACATTGCGACAGAGAAGAATAATGAAACAAAAAATAGTAAAAAAGTTCTCATAGTGTTTAAATTGATTAAGGCTTTAAATTAGTCAATCTTATGGTGGTATCAAGCGGTTTGTCCCAAAAAATATAAATATGAGTTTGCACGACAGATTGAAGTAGGAATAAATCAAGACGTTATAAAAATAAAATATGTGTATATGTTTGGTTGTCAGATATATACATAGATGATTTTCTTAATACATAACATCCATCTAAATGGCATATTTTTGTAACCGCAATAAAGAAAACAATTGATGTTTCCAGAATATGATGTGATTGTAGTGGGCGCAGGTCACGCCGGTAGTGAAGCTGCTGTAGCTGCAGCAAATATAGGTGCCAAAGTACTTCTCGCTACCATGAATATGCAGACTATTGCCCAGATGAGTTGCAACCCAGCTATGGGAGGTGTTGCCAAAGGACAGATAGTAAGAGAGATAGATGCCCTGGGAGGTTACAGTGGAATCGTTACTGATTACACCATGATACAGTTTCGTATGCTGAATAAGTCTAAGGGTCCTGCGATGTGGAGCCCCAGAGCACAAAGTGACAGAATGCTGTTTGCTCGTAAATGGCGGAATATGCTCGAAGCCAATCCTCAGATAGACTTCTGGCAAGAAATGATCAAAGGTCTCATCGTGAAAGATGGAAAATGTCAAGGTGTGGTGACCGGAATAGGGCTGGAAATACCAGCAAAATCTGTAGTACTCACCAATGGGACCTTCCTAAATGGACTCATACATATCGGCGAAAAGCAATTTGGTGGTGGAAGAGCTGGAGAACGGGCAGCAACTGGAATCACGGAGCAACTCGTAGAGCTTGGCTTTGAGTCAGGAAGAATGAAAACAGGGACGCCA
Source organism: uncultured Saprospiraceae bacterium (assembly GCA_964556525.1). Taxonomy (GTDB): domain Bacteria; phylum Bacteroidota; class Bacteroidia; order Chitinophagales; family Saprospiraceae; genus RFSX01. Next base: position 27,835 of record CAZKXO010000001.1, on the reverse strand, counting down.
CCTAGAGTAGATGGCCGTAGCCTAGACTGGGATGCTATGGAAACACAGCCTGGAGATACAGAACCTTCTAAGTTTTCCTACACTGAGACACCAGTGTTAGAAGAGCAAGTGCCTTGTCATATCACCTACACCAATCAGAAAGTCCATGATACTCTCAAGGAAGGTTTTGACAGGTCTCCTATGTTCAATGGAAGGATAAGAGGTCTCGGTCCGCGTTACTGTCCAAGTATAGAAGATAAGATAGATCGCTTTTCTGATAGGGACAGGCATCAGTTGTTTGTAGAACCTGAAGGAAGAGATACTTGTGAGATATATGTGAATGGTTTCTCTTCTTCATTGCCAGAAGATGTTCAGTATAAAGCTATGCTGAAGATTCCTGGTTTTGAAAATGCAAAGATGTTCAGACCGGGATATGCTATAGAATATGACTTCTTTCCACCTACACAGCTGGATATAAGTCTGGAAACCAAGTTGGTAGACAATCTCTTTTTTGCAGGACAGATAAATGGTACTACTGGATATGAAGAAGCAGCTTCCCAAGGCTATCTGGCAGGGATGAATGCGGCCCTCAAGGTCAAAGAGGAAGATTCTTTTGTCCTCAAGAGATCAGAAGGCTATATCGGTGTACTTATAGATGACCTGGTCAATAAAGGGACTAAAGAACCTTATAGGATGTTCACCTCTAGGGCTGAATACAGAATTCTTCTGCGCCAGGACAATGCTGACCTCAGACTGACTCCTCTTGCAGAAAAAGTAGGAATTACCGGACTGGATGCAAGACTAGAAAGGGTAGAACACAAAAAAGGAGCCGTCAAAGAGATAAGAGAATTCTTTAAGAAAACCAGTGTAGGGCCCGATGATATCAATGGCTATCTGAACTCTATCGGTTCTTCACCGCTCAGCCAGAAGGTCAAGTTACTCGGCGTATTGTCGAGGCCTGGTATAGATATTCCTTCACTTGTTCAGCATTTCCAACCTCTTAAAGACTTTATACAGAGTTACGACAAGGAAGTTATAGAAATAGCTGGCACAGATATCAAGTACGAAGGCTATATCCAAAAAGAACAGGAGCTGGCGGATAAGATGCTGCGCTTGGAAGGTGTCCGCTTGGAACGAGATATAGATTACAACCAATTTTCTGCATTGTCCTCAGAAGCCAGAGAAAAGCTCAATGAAATAAAGCCTCGAACGATAGGACAGGCTAGTCGGATAAGTGGTGTTAGCCCATCTGATGTAAGTATTCTATTGGTGCATAAAGGGAGATAGTAGATTTGTTTTCCTAGGCTGTTATCATCCCAGCTCCTTCACTTATGTGCACATCGATAAATTCTGGTTCCATAGAATAGACATTTTGGTATTGCCTTGAAATGTCTGCTTTGATGGTCGCCACCTTAGATTTGTGTACAAGATTAATTGTACTGCCACCAAAGCCTCCACCCATCATTCTGGCGCCCAATACACCTTCCATCTCCCTTATGAGATCTACTAGAAAATCCAATTCTGGACTACTGACTTCATACAATTTGGATAAGCCTTGATGACTGCTGTATAACAGTTGACCGCAAGAATTCCAGTCATTGCTTTTTAGTGCTTGTACAAAAGCTCTTACTCTGGCATTTTCAGCTACGACATAGTGGGCTCTTTTACTAACAGTATCTGAATGAAAGACTACTTCCTGGAGTAGACGGCTATCTTGGATGTTACCTAGATGCTTTACATCAGGATGATGCACTTGGATGTCTGACAAAGCTTGTCGACATTCGTGTACACGATCGTTGTAGCCAGAAGTGAGATGGTTGTGATTGACACATGAGTTTATCAGCAACCATGTGTATTCACTATCTGGTAGCTGCACATATTCATACTCTGAACTATTGCAATCCAATAGCATGACATGATTCTCTTTGCCAAATAATGAAGCAAACTGATCCATGACGCCACCCTTGATTTCTAAGAAATTATGATTAGATGACTTGGACATTTTTATCATTTCCCAGTTGTCTAATTGGGTAGCTCCAAATAGTTCTCTGAGACCAATAAGGATAACGCATTCCAGAGCGGAGGATGAACTCAGCCCTGCACCTATCGGTACCTCACTCGTAAAAGCACAATCAAATCCTTTAAGTTGTATGCCTCTTTGCTTGAATTCCAGCAAGATACCTATAATAAAGTTCACCCATTGTTTCTCTGACTTTTGCAATTGGTCGAGTTGGATATCGTAAGTGTCATCTAAGTCTATGGCTGTAGCATTGATGATGCTGGTTCCATTAGGTCGAAAGGCGAAGTACAGGCGTCGGTCTATGGCTCCGGGCAATACTAAGCCGTTAGTATAATCTGTATGTTCACCAATAAGGTTTACCCTGCCTGGTGCTCTTGCAATAGAAAAATTGGGTTCTCGCCCGAGAGCAGCGGTTAAGTTATGAAAAATATGATTGGGAACCATTAGTCCTTTTGAATGTAAGGATCATTCATCAGGCCAATGATTTAGCAGACACAGTCCACCAAGGTGCCTATCTTCTCTCCTTCAGCTACTTTCAGTAAGTTGTCATCTTTGTTTATGTCGAAGACAATGATAGGAACATTGTTTTCGTGACACATAGTGAAAGCCGTCATGTCCATTACCTTGAGATTTTCATTGATGACTTTGGTAAAAGAGATCGTGTCGTATTTCGTTGCAGTAGGATCTTTCTCTGGGTCTGCCGTGTAGATACCATCTACGCGGGTACCTTTGAGAATCACATCCGCTTTTATTTCACTTGCTCTCAGTGCTGCTGCAGAATCTGTCGTAAAATAGGGGGAGCCAGTTCCACCTGAAAAGATAACGACTCTGCCTTTTTCCAAGTGTCTGATGGCTCGTCTTCTGATATAGGGCTCTGCGACTTCTTTCATTTCCAGAGCAGATACAAGTCTGGCGTAGATACCATGTTCTTCTAGGATACTGGCTAGAGCTATTCCATTGATTACGGTTGCAAGCATGCCCATATAATCTCCCTGGACACGTTCTATACCACTTTCCTCTGCTTGCAGACCACGAAAGATATTACCTCCACCTATAACTATGGCAGTTTCTATCCCTTTGTCCAAAATCTTCTTTATCTCTCTTGCATAGTGATTTAACTTTTCTGGTGAGATGCCAAATGATTTTTTGCCCATAAGGGATTCTCCAGAAAGTTTGAGTAATACGCGTTTGTACTTGGCTGCCATATATCTTTAAGTCTTATTTTGTTTAGTGTTGGGTATTAGGTAGACAAAAAAAAAGCGATTCAAATAAATGAATCGCTTTCTAAATTTCTTAACCTAATTTGATATGCTTAAAATCAGTCACTTTCAAATCAGCATGTATGCTTTGTAGGTATTGTGCAACGTTCTCTTTGCTGGAAGTCTTTACATAGACTTGGTTCATCAAGGTTCTTTCTTTGAAGAACTTGTTTAGTTTACCAGTAGCTATTTTTTCTAGCATAGCTTCAGGCTTACCTTCTTGTCTTGCAATTTCTTTACCTATTTCTATTTCTTTTTCTACTACTGAAGAATCTACTCCATCCTTATCTACAGCGATAGGGTGCATAGCAGCAACTTGCATAGCCACATTCTTTGCAGGCTCTTCGTACTGAGCTCCTTCAAGGTTTACAGCTACGATAACACCAGCTCTGTTACCCATGTGGATATAAGGTAGAACCTGACCTTCGCCAGCTTTAGTCTCTATCTTTGCATAGTCAGCCAGTTCTAATTTCTCGCCGATAACACCTGTCTGTTCTTCTATTTTCTCACCTATGGTCATTCCACCACAGTCTAAAGCTAATAGGTCTTCTTTTGTTGCAGGAAGATTCTTAAGGGCGATATCTGCAAAGCTGTTTGCTAGTGCGATAAAGCTGTCTCCTTTAGATACGAAATCTGTTTCGCAACTTAGTCTTACTACGACACCATTGTTTTTATTGTGAGAAGTTTTAGCGATAACTGCACCTTCTTTAGCTTCTCTGTCAGCTCTCTTTGCAGAAAGTTTCTGACCTTTCTTTCTTAGTTCTTCTATAGCTTTTTCGAAATCACCATCTGCTGCTGTAAGCGCTTTCTTACAGTCCATCATACCCGCTCCTGTCTGATCTCTCAATTTTTTTACATCTGCTGCTGTGATTGCCATTACGTGTTTTCTTTTAAATTTTTATTATAAAATTAATCGGACGGACTCAGGGTCTAGCTTGCTGCAGGAGCTTGCGATTTCTGAGCCTCCTTCATTTTCCTTCTTTCGTCGAGCCCACCTTTGATAACCTCTCCTATGTAGCCTACGATAGTCTTGATAGACTTAGAGGCATCATCATTTGCTGGGATAGGGAAATCTATCTGAGTTGGATCAGAGTTGGTGTCTACGATGCCGAAGATTTTTATTCCTAGTTTTCTTGCTTCTTTGATAGCAATATGCTCATGATGGATATCTACAACAAATATGGCTGCAGGTAGTCTATTCATATTAGCGATGCCGCCGAGTACTTTTTCCAGTTTGTTTCTTTCTCTGGTAAGCGTCAGCCTTTCTTTCTTAGTGATGCTTGTTACACTTTCGTCAGCAAGAAGCTTATCTATATTGTTCATCTTCTTTACTGATCTTTTAATCGTAGAGAAGTTGGTCATCATACCCCCTAACCATCTTTCAGTGACATAAGGCATATTTACTGATCTTGCCATCTGAGCAACAACTTCTTTTGCTTGCTTCTTAGTAGCGACAAACATGACCTTTCTTCCAGACTTAGCTACTTGAGCAAGACCATTAGCGGCATTGTCTATACCTACTATTGTCTTGTTGAGGTCTATGATGTGGATACCTTTTCTTTCCATGAAGATATATGGAGACATCTTTGGATTCCACTTTCTTTTCATGTGACCTAAGTGCGCACCTGCATCGAGAAGGTCTTTATATGTTGGTTTAGCCATTTTCTAAATTCTTTAAAAACGTTCGAATAATAAATTTGATAATAAGACCCGCTCTATCTCTTAGAGAACTGGAAGCTTTTTCTTGCTTTAGGTTTACCAAATTTCTTTCTTTCTACAACTCTCGCATCTCTGGTCAGATACCTTTTGGCCTTCAGAGGTGGCTTGTTGTCTTCACTTGCTTTTACAAGTGCTCTGGATATGCCTAGTCTTATAGCTTCGGCTTGACCTTTAAAACCACCACCTTTGACATTTATATTGATATCATAAGTATTTCTGGCCTCTACGATATTAAGGGGATCTTCCAGATTGAATTGCATATTGGCAATCGGAAAGTATTCTTTGAAATCTTTACCATTGACAGTTATGGCACCGCCACCAGCTTTCATGTAAATTCTTGCGATAGAAGCTTTACGTCTTCCTACAGTATTGATAACTTCCATTTATTTAAACGTTAAGTGTTTCTGGTTTTTGTGCTGCATGTGGATGTTCAGGTCCTGCATACACGAATAATTTCTTGAACATTGCTCTACCTAGTTTATTCTTAGGGAGCATTCCTCTTACAGCACTTTCTATGATAGCTATAGGCTTCTTAGCTCTCATTTCCGCTGCTGTTCTGCTTTTCTGTCCACCCGGATAACCTGAATATCTTTGATATTCTTTTTGCTGCTCTTTGAGACCAGTAAATCTCATTTTATCAGCATTTATAATTATTACATTATCTCCGGTATCCACATGTGGTGTATAGGTTGGCTTGTGTTTGCCTCTTAGGATAGTTGCTATCTGAGTAGCTGTTCTACCTACTATTTCACCTTCTCCATCTATGACGAACCATTGTCTTTGGACTTCTTCTTTTTTGACAGATCTGGTGCTGTAACTTCTTGTTTTCACTTTATCAGATTTATAATTGATAATTAAGTCACTTTGGTCTTCGATTTCCAAAGCGGACGCAAATGTAATTGGCTTTTGTAGATAAAACAACAATTCTGAAGAGGTATTTTTTAAAAAGTGCGATTTTTTTATTGATTATCAGGGATTTATGAACGACACTTCATTTCTTAGCTGCATTTTATGACTGAGAAACTAACACTATAAGTCCTGACAAGCCAAATCTTAAGAGTAGAATCTGTCAGCATCCTTCTGTATGCTATTGTAAATTTGCGCTTTATATCGAAACATGGCAGAACGTAGACCTAAGACCTTTTCTAATCTGGAAAGGCAAAAAGCAATAAAGGAAGCCTCAAAACAAGAGTGGGACTTAATTATAATAGGTGGTGGAATCACAGGGGCAGGCATAGGTCTGGACGCAGCACTGAGAGGACTGAAGGTGCTTTTGCTGGAGAAAAGTGATTTTGCTTCAGGAACAAGCAGTAAGTCTACCAAGCTCATCCATGGTGGACTGAGATATCTAAAGCAGTTGGAACTGGGGCTGGTCCGAGAATCTGGACTTGAAAGGGTAGTGGCACATAATAATGCTTGTCACCTTGTGCACCCCAGAAATATGCTTTTGCCTATAGTAAAGAAAGGCTCCTTCAGTGCCTTTTCTGCAGGGATTGCTATCTGGGTCTATGATGTACTGGCCAGAGTCTCAGGAAAACAGAAGAGAAGAAGATTATCTAAAGCAGATACCTTAGAACTGGAACCTCGACTCAATAAGGACTTACTCAAATCCGGAATAGTCTATTCCGAATACAGAACGGATGATGCTAGACTTACTATGGAACTCATCAAGGCGGCAAGAAGAAATGAAGCTTCTGCCTTCAATTATTTGGAAGTAAAGGATTTCACTCTAACTAATGGTCAGATTGTAGGCGTCAATTGTCAGGACAAAATCTCAGCAGAAAAGATCAGTTTTCGCGCTAAGGTTGTAGTTAATGCTGCAGGCCCCTGGGTAGACCATCTTCGAAAAGCAGATAATCCTGATTCACAGACCAATCTGGTTCTGTCTAAAGGCTCCCACATCGTATTTAGCAAAGCTGACTTACCGATTAATAATTCTACATACTTTGATGTTTTCGATGGTAGGATGGTTTTTACGATTCCGCGAGGCAAGTCTGTGTATGTAGGCACCACGGATACAATCTACAAAGACAATCTCGACGAAGTGATCTGTTCCGCTGAGGATGCGAGCTACTTGCTAAAGGCTGTAAAACAGATGTTCGATGTGCCCCACTTGTCTCAAGAGCACATCCAATCCTCATGGGCAGGCTTGAGACCATTGGTCAAACAATCTGGTAGAGGCACCAAGGACATTTCTAGAAAAGATGAAATCTTTTATTCTGATACGGGACTCATCTCTATTGCAGGTGGAAAGCTCACTGGCTTTCGTAAAATGGCAGAACGTGTAGTAGATGTGGTTATGGATCGACTGCAGATTTCTAAGGAAACAATTACGGAAGATTATAAAATCCATCACAACCCATACGACAATTACGAGGAGTACCAGGAAGAGCTCAAACAACTCCAGGAAAAATACCCACAGGCTGAAATGGCACATCTGCTGAGTTCTTATGGAAAGGATGCACATATCATTCTCCAAGATGCAGATAAAAACTGGTCAGGTGATCTGGTCAAAAGCGAAGTTGCCTACACCATCACCCATGAAGCCGCAGCCTTGCCAATAGATTTTATCGAACGACGAACAGGCTGGTTGTACTTTGATATGGTCAACGTCAGGAAGAATCTAGATAAGATAATTAGCTGTTTCGCGGAGCACTTTGGTAAAGATGAGGCATGGGTCAAGGAGCAGAAGAGTGATTGTATGGAGATTATAGGGAATCACAGTTTGGATGGGATTTGATTTTTTGATTTTTGAATTGATAATTAGGAGTGAAAAATGATGAATTTTGAGTTGTTGTACCCTGAATAGCATTGACCGCTTTAGATATTTTTCCTTTTTGAGCCAAAGGTGTCCGCCTCTTGGCGGATCGAAATAGGTTCACTGTCCACAGTTGTCTTCACTTATTGGCGGATTCATAATTTCATTAGCATGATTCATATTAGTATTTATTGTAATATGGCACGGACTTTGTTTTTGCTTAGTATCCTAAATTAAAAATTGAAATCCACTTTTAGGACCCTCAACTCGTAAGAGTTAACCCTCACTTTTATATCCTTAATGTCCTGTTTTATTTACGCTTTAGCCTGCTGATGTTTTTCGTTGGTCAGACTGAATATCTCATCCACATTTAGTGCCTTTCCACTTTGATGCTCTGGTAAGACTTTAATTCTTGCGTATAACGTATTAGTGTTGCTGTCTTTGCTTTAAACTCCAGAAACATGAAGACCATCGTTTTAATTTTGTTTTTTCCTGTTATAATACTTGGACAATCCGAGGAAGATGCATTCTTTTTGCTTCAGGTTTCAGAAACTTGTCAGGGAGAGTCAGCTGTTCTATTAGAGGGATATCTGTTAGATAATCCAGATGAAGCGCTGCCACAAGGAGGTGTATATAGAATAGAAACATGTGTACCTGAGCCTTGTATGGATGCAATATATTTTGATACGGAGAATGAGCAATACTTTTTTGATGCGACTGTTCCAGAAGGGAGCTACATTATTTCTTATATAGTAGGTACTCCTCCATTCGAAAGAAAATTTATAACACAGTTTGATTTACAGGCAGCCAATGCACAGATTTTGGTGTTGCAAAATCAAGTATGTCAGAATGAGGTGCTGCAAATCCAGATCAATCCCATTGGAGGTTTTCTTTCTGGCCCCGGTATAATATCTAGAATGGTTAATGACGATGAGTTCTTCTTCTTTGACCCAGCAACTTTACCCCCAGACAGCAGTTATAATGTGAGCTATAATTATTCTATTACTGCAAGTTCTGGTCTGGTCTGCTCAGATGTTTCTGAACTCGATATAGAAGTGATAACAAGCCTGGAAATAAATCTTGCCTCAGATAGCATTGCTAACTGTAGTCTGGATCATGTACCCTTAGACATCGAAGTTGTAGGCGATACGACAGAGATGGAGATAATATGGTATAATCCGGAGTTTGATTCCATTTATAATGCTTTGGATATAACTCTAGATACTCTGACAAGCTCAGGCTTCTACTACTTACAAGCCACAAATATCAATGGCTGCGGTGATCTGGAATCTGTATTTATGGAAATTCTGGATTTGCCAGAGGTGGAATGCATAAAAACTAAAGATGTTTCTTGTAATAATGGCTCTGATGGAAGCCTTACTGTGTTAAATAACAATCCCGATCTAGACCTTACTGCAGAGTGGTCAGACGGTGATAGAACCTTTGTCAGAGAGAACTTGTGGAGTGGGACCTATGAGGTTACAGTAACATCTGTAGCTGGCTGTTCTTCCACTTGTTCTATAATAATAGCAGAACCTGATTCACTGGATGTAAAGTGTTCAGAAAACCTTGTGACACCTACTTGCTACGATGGCGATGATGGGACAAACGTCATTAACATAACTGGTGGAACAGCCCCTTATAGAACCAGTCTTGATGATATCAATTATGCTGAAGTTACTGAAATAAATCAGCTCTCTTCTGGAAACTACAAAATCTATGTTTTGGATGTAAATGATTGTAAGGCGGAATGTGATTTTACAATAGCTGAAACAGAACCTGATAGTTGTAGTATAGAAATGATGTCAGCAATTAGTTGTTATAATAGTTTTGATGGCAGTCTGTCTGTCGTTGGGTCAGGTGGACTACAGTCTTTATTATGGAGCAATGGAGATACTACGGCAATAGTCGCAGGTCTTACAGCAGGTAATTATTCAGTGACAGTAACCTCTGAGGTAGGTTGTACATCGATATGTGTCACCGAACTTATAGAGCCTGAGCAATTGGCAATAGAACTTGTGGTAGCTCAGAATCCTATTTGTTATGGTAAGGATAGTGGAATTATTGAATTCGCAAGTACTGGTGGCACCTTACCCTATACCTATATCTTAAATGACTCTGTTATAGGCAGTCATGCTATTGTCACTGGACTAAAGAGTGGAGATTATACAATAGCTGTTCAAGATACAAATGGTTGTAGCTCAGAATTACAATTTAGCTTAGAAGACCCGATACAATTAGAGGGCGTAATAGAGATAGCAAGTAATATTTTATGTCATGGAGAATCTAATGGGGCACTTTCTGTAAAGACTTCTGACAATGTCCACGAGATCTTGTGGAGTACCGGAGATACGACTGAGCAAATTACCATGCTAGGCACCGGGCAATATTCCGTAACCTTAACTGATGTCTTAGGTTGTGAAAAAATTCTGACACAGTTATTAGAACAACCGCCCATATTCGAAATTGTAAAAGATAGCTTGGTGGATAATCTTTGTTATGGACAAGCAGAAGGATCTATAACTCTGGATGTCTCAGGTGGCGTAGGGGCCTACAGTTATATCTGGAGCCATGGTGCAGATACTCCACAAATAGAGAATCTCTCGGCAGGCAGCTACAACGTTTTTGTAGCAGATGAAAATAATTGCTTGCTTTCACGTACTTATTTGATAGCAGAACCCGAAGATATAGCCATAGATGTTATTTCCGAGCAACCAAGCTGTTATGCTAAGGAAGATGGCAGCTTAACTGTAAGCAGCAATCTAGCTAATGCCAATTATCTATGGAGTACTGGAGAAGTAACTGAAACGATAACTGGAGTCGCAGGTACTTACGAAGTAGTTGTCTCTTCAGAACTGGGTTGTGAGAAAAAGCTATCAGTCGAGCTCAGACAACCGGAACCTCTTACTTTAATTTTGGCTAATAAAGAAGGATTGTCTTGTCATGATTCTGCAGACGCTTTTTTGGAACTTGTAATAGAAGGAGGGACAGCACCTTACCAAGTAATATGGGCAGATGAATCTACACAACTTATCAGGACGAAACTGACAGCAGGTAATTACTCGGTGACAATAACAGATGCAATGAACTGTTTTGAGACAGCAACTTATCAGGTGGATGCGCTAGAACGTATTAAGATATCCGAAGAGCTAACGAACCCTGATTGTTTTGGTGAAGCAACAGGCTCTATTGTATTGTCTAGTGAAGAAAGCCTAGCTGAAGCTGTGATAGAGTGGTCTATTCCTACTGCTGAGAATGTTCTACAGCTAGATAATCTTACTGCAGGCAGCTACTCAGTGCTCATCACTTTTTCTGACGATTGTCAGCAATCTTATAGTTATAACTTAGAAGATAATCCGCCTTTGGAAATAACAAAGATCGATGTAGCTCAAGTGGATTGCTATGCTCAGTCATCAGGTAGCATTGCTGTATCGGCAACTGGAGGAACATTACCTTATACATATATGTGGAACAATGGTCAATCAACGAGTGAAATAACTAATCTGGCTGCAAGTGACTATGCTGTTATAGTAAGTGATTCTCTTGGCTGTGAAGTCAGTAGCTCAGAAATAATCGTAAGGCAGAATGACCAATGGTCAGTAGAATTGCCTGATGTTACTAGCTGCATGGATGAACCAATTCCTCTGAGTATAGCCATATATGGCAAGAATGTGGAAGACCTAGACTTTGAGTGGTCAGTACTGCCAAACAGTTTAGGCATAGGTAATTCAGTCCTTAAGGAACAAAGGCTAAACACAATTATCTTTGATAGTTTTGGAATAGATCATCAAGGCAGCATAACTATTAGTTGCACTATAACAGATCAGTATGGATGCACAGAAGTTGTAACTGCTGAAGTTTCCATCCAGTGCTGTTTTGATTTGGCCTTACGAAAGAGGGTAGTAGGACCTTCACTGGTAGAAAAAGGAGAACCAGTAGAATTTACGATAGAGTTGTTTAATCAAGGGACGGTGTCGGCTTATGATATAGCAGTAGCTGACTTTCCAGCAGAAGATATGATATTCCTTGAAGAAAAGAATACAGCTGCTCTGACTGGAAATCCTTATGACTGGGTCTTGGACAAAGAGACGATAAGAACTCAACTAGATAGTCTAACTGCACTCAGTGCAACTGAGCTTAGAATCTATTTTCAGATAGATGAGGACACTGAAGATAGAGAGTTTCTAAATGTGGCAGAGATCATAGACTTCAGTAGCTTTTATAGAAATCTGCCTTGTGACGAAGATGACACCTTGAGTGAAGAGCCTGAAGAAACAGATGACGATATAGAAGATGATAGCAATGGGGATGTGGACAATCCTAAAGATGACGATCAGAAAGATTTTGAAGTAGTAACTGTCTGTCCCAGTTTTGATCATACACTGGAAATGGCAGTTTGTGGTGCACCGACTTTCGAGCTGTTACAGGATGAAAATTTTCTTGCTGCCTTAGACCCTGAAGGAGATGGAGATGGAGATGAGAGTGATGGCGATACAGGTAATAAAATAATTTCTTTTCATAATAATCTTTCTGAGACAATTAGTGGGCAAGCCAGTACTATGCAGTCACTTATAGGGCTGGAAATGCTCTTTGCAAGAATGGAGACTGTGCAGAATTGCCTTATTGCTATTCCGCTGACTTTGGATATAAATGCTACGCCTGAGATTCCACCTATGGAAGAAGAAATAGTAGTAACCATAGGACAAGAGCTTAGCTTGTCAGTTGAAATTTTGGACTCCTATAATTACCAGTGGCAACTAAAAACGCCACAAGGCTTCACAAATCTGGCAGGTGAGAATTCGGCAACCCTGTACTTGGGTGCGGCTACAATAGATCATGATAATAAGAGTTACAGAGTGCTTGTCACTCAAGAAAATCAAGCTGTCACTTGCACCTCGAGTTCTGCAGAGACAGTGATTAGAATTCTACCAGAAGTGCTGGTATGTAATGGAAAGTTGAATGTAAGTTTGGATGAAAATTGTGAGGTGCATTTATCAGCCTCTCAGCTGCTACAGAGCGCAATCGGAAATGAAGACTTATATAAAATACAATATTTCGTTGTTGATAATCAATACATCCCTGAGTCAGAGCTCAATAACTACTTGGGCCAGCAAGTCAGCTATCAGGTTACCAGTCTCATAAATAATAGTTCTTGTTGGGGAGTCCTTATTCTAGAGGATAAAGCGGCTCCAACATTAGATTGTCCTGAAAGCTTAATTGTGAGCTGTACAGACACAACTGATTTTTTATCTCATTTGTCTTTTTTACAAGAAGACAATTGTTCTGAGGCAAGTTTGATTATTTCGGATGATGTACCTTATTCGGAATGTTCTATCGAGAATGGTTTGAGTTTTACTAGTAGTAGACTTGTAAGTATATGGGCTGAGGATGCATTTGGCAACAGGACAAGTCGCTGCGACATTAGGATAAATTATGAAGCATTAGATACATTCTCCTTATTATATCCAGAACACCTTCAGTTGGAAAATCAAGACTGGGATCAGAATGGCAATGGGTATCCAGATCCAGAAGAATCTGGCACAATTACCAATCAAGATGGTATTCCACTTACAGAACAAGTGATGAATCAGTGTAACATCAGAATGCTCTATGAAGATGTACTTTATCCATTATGTGGCAATAGCTACATGCTACTGCGAGAGTGGACCGTGGTAGACTGGTGCAGACAGAATGTAAGTAGTAACTTGCAATTTATCAAAGTTCTAGATACTTCAGGTCCAGTGTTGGATAGCCTGGTCATGGATTCTATAAGTTATATTTCTGCAATAGCCTGTACTGCAACCTTTGTTCCTGAGCCAGTGCATGCTACTGATTGGGCTAATATAAGTTCATTTAGGCTGACGCAGTATAGGCAGAATAATGCCGACAGCATTTTTGTACAGCAAGCCATCTATCGTCAGGATTCTATTCCGATTCTGGAATTAGAGACAGGGATGTACAGATTTGATTTTGAGTATTTTGATTACTGTGGTGAAAGTGCAGTGGGTCAGTACTTTCTAGATCTAAGAAAAGCAACTTTTGTTTCTGCAATATGTAGGAAGACTCTGGATGTCAATCTGAATCCTAACACTAAAATCAGTCTCTGGGCAGAAGAGCTGGACAATCATACTCTGAGCTTCTGTGATATAGAATTGGGTCATGGCATCAGACTTATTCCAGCTAATGCCGAGCTGATTTCAGAACCGTCCATATACAAAATTGCTGACACAGAATATTATAGCACTTTGGAGGTGGATACAGAAGTAGACAGTATAGAGCTGGTTGTCTTTTACAAAAATCAATACAGCCTCTGCAGAACAAATTTGGTTAACAGTACTTCTCGAAGATCGAGTGATAAGAATCAGACCCAGCTCTCAGAGCGCTCTATTTCAGAATCAATCAACGCCTATCCTAATCCATTTTCTAATGAGTTATTCATTGCCATAAATGTAGCCGAGCGACAGAAAATCCAACTAGATCTTTACTCTCTGGATGGAAGGAATGTGTTTTCTAAGGCATTCATAGTAGAACAAGGCGAACAACAAATCAGAATAACAGAGGAGCAGCTAATATCTGAAGGGGCTACCTATATGTTGGTCGTCAATGGAAAGTCGATAGAACATACGAGTAAGGTTATACAACTTAAATAGCATTCTAGTAAACATTGACTTAGTAGATTTTTTGAATCCGTCAAGAGGAATGGAGCACTATGTCGAAAGTGTCTCTACCTCTTGGTGGATTGTAACAGCTGCACTGAGCCAAAGGTGTCCTTAGCTCCTTACTGATTTTTGAATTGAATTAAGAATGAAGAACGAATTTTTAGAATTATGAACTATTGTTCCTCCCTAGTATAAATTGACCTCTTAAATATTTTTTCCCGTACTTAGCCAAAACTGTCCCTGCCTCTTAGTGGAATTTAAAGCCCTAACCCAAAGCTGTCCTCACTACTCAGGGGGTTTTAGAAATAGAAAATCAGACAATTGCTTTAGAAATTTTGCTAGGCATTAAATATCTTACTCGCAGATTAAATTCTTTAGAATATGTATGTCTATAAGCGTTTTAAGTTTATCAATGTATTAAGATATACAGGTAAGCCTACCTTTTTTATGCTCCTATGGTCATGTTTGGTTTTTGCTATGCATGCTATCTTTCATGATAATTGGATACAGGTGCCTTGGTTGCCTATTTCTGTTATAGGTACTGCTGTTGCTTTCTATGTAGGTTTCAAAAACAATCAAGCTTACGATAGACTGTGGGAAGCTCGAAAAATATGGGGTTCCATTGTCAATAGCAGTCGTGCCTGGGGAAGTACCGTCAAAGGATTCTTGAGTAATCAGTTTTCCAGCCAAGATTATTCTGAAGAAGAATTACATGCCTTTAAGTCCAAATTAATCCACAGACATATTGCCTGGTTGTACTGCCTAAGAAGTCAGTTGCTTGTACCTACTACTTGGGAACATATCAGCCAGGGCGGCCAACGCGGTAGAGAGGCTACTGAGAAACAAATGAAGAGATTTGGTGTCGGGCTTATAGATGATCATGACACGGAACTCATCCTCAAGCAAAATTTACCTTCGGACGAGTACGAACGCCTCATAAGCTACAAGAACACAGCTACACAAATCATAGACCAACAATCCATTGATCTAAAAAAACTGAGAGGCATGGATGTCATAGATGATTTCCGACATATGGAGCTCCAAAAGATTCTGTATGATTTTTATAACCATCAAGGCAAAGCAGAAAGGATAAAGGATTTTCCTTTGCCACGCCAGTACGGTAACTCCAGTCAGCTTTTCGTTGGAATCTTCTTGTTTCTATTACCCTTTGGGATGCTGACAGAATTCCATCAGTTGGGTGAATTATCGGCCTGGCTTTCTATTCCATTTTCCGTTATTCTCGGATGGGTATTTATTATGATGGAGTTGGTCGGTGATTATTCTGAGAACCCTTTTGAAGGCTTAGGTAATGATATTCCGATGCTGGCACTGAGCAGAGTTATAGAAATAGATCTGCGCGAGATGCTAGAAGAGGAGGATTTGCCGGCACCGGTTACGGCGGTGGAGGGGGTGCTGATGTAGAGAAGTGGGTGGATTTTTTGATTTTTGATTTGGGAATGAAGAATGGATGTGCCTCCTTGGTATAAGTTGAGCTCCTTAGAGGTTTTTCCCTTACTGAGCCAAAGGTGTCCTGACCGTGTCCTGACCTCTTGGCGGATTTTTAGATACTACTGAAGTGGGTTTTATCAAAACAGAATCTTGAGTTAGATGTGAGTCATTAAGCTTAGTAATTTTTACCATTAAATTTTTTATTTGCACGTAAGTATCTTCTATAGCTCCGTTCTTATATTGAATTAACCGAAAAAGTATTCTGCTCACTCCAAGTAGAGATATGTGGATGCATTTCGATCTAGCTAGATAATCTACAATAAGAAATTATAAGTATTTTGGGGATATAAACCTTTTAATATGCTGAAATACAAAATTCCAATTGCAACAATTGATAAATCTGATGTTAACACATTTGGGTACTTTTTTTTCATAGAAGTATCATGGAAGAAGCCAAAAACAAGAAAATCAAATGGTGGAAGATTTTCTCATCTGATCAATAAAATTCCTGCCTCAAAACTTGAATCCGAAACTTTTTTATTTCCATCTATCAAGTTGTCTTATATAAAAGCGCAAAATGACAACTTGGACATTGCTAACCAAGATTTTTATCCCAGAACTGAGCTGAATAGTTTTAAAGAAGCACCTACTAATCTAGTGCTTCCATATGTTGAACCTGTTTTTTACCAACAGGAATTGAAGCCACCTTTAGATGGTAAGGCTCGAAAATTTCAAGCATTCGATAGCGTATTTCTTTTAGGTCCAAAAGAGCTAGAATATTTAGAAATGAATGGAGCAACACATATCCTCATTTCTGGTGCTAAGATTCACATTGGGCATGTTGAAAATGCTACTGAAGAACAACTTCCGAAACCTGATTGGTTTACCTTAATGGCAGAATCAGTTAAAGTGGACAAGAGTAAGGTTAATCGAAATCCTAATGCAACTGGGGTAATTCCACAAGTAATTCTAATGACTCCATGTCCACCACTATGGAAACCCGAATTAGATGCTGACGAAGAGCAACTAAAGCAAATATTAGAAAGTGTCACAGGAATTGATACTGGTAATGCAAATGTAATCGCATCAGAAAGATGAACTCCTAATGCTTTTTTTAGCTTTGTTTCTAAATATATTTCCTAGTCATGTATTAGACGGAGAATTATTGGATGTAAGCTTTAATTCTTTTCTTACACAAGATTCTAAAGGCTATGTTTGGATAAGCAGTTCTCATGGTTGGAATAAATATAATGGAGTAACGAATACAACCTATCCCTACAAGTATACAATTGGTATAGATGGTGTTTGGGTGCAGAGTAACATGTATGAGTCTAATGATGCCAAACTGTTTACTACTACCTACGAACACCTTGTTATTTACGATATGGAGAAAGATATTTTCAGATCTCAGAAAATTCTTTTCCAAGGCGACACTTTGCAATCAATGTATCACATCTCTAGTATAGATACCCTTGCTGGGGAATTGTACTTCACTGCAGACAAAAAGCTTTTTACGTTAAATTATAATACTTGGCAATGTAATCTGATTTCAAAAGATATGTATTCAAGGAGATTTCTTGTAGATAAAGAGGCAGATAGAATAGTTGGTTGTCCATGGGCAGAAAATAGTGGAATAGAGTTATTTGAAAAACAGAATGATAGTTGGGTAAGGACAACACAACTAGAGGAAATTAGTTACAATGGAATGAACTATAGTCCAATAATTTCTCAAGCAGTTAAACATGGTAATCAATATATTTTCGCTTCTAATCTCGGATTGATTATTTGGGACATAAAAAATGGGAATTACCAATTGTACACTTATTCTATTTCCTCCAGATATGCAATTAATTATATAGTAAAAAATAAAGGACATCTTCTTGTATCTCTTGATAAGGCTGGCATCCAAAAGTTCGATTTAGATCAATTAAGTTTTGTAGAAGATTCGTTAATAGAACATCTCAATGAACAACTAATTTCTGATTCTCCTGTGGAGATAAATCTCTTTGAGAATCAAATGTGGGCATCTCATAGAGGCCAAGGTGTTCAGATGTTGAGAATGGATCTTGAAGATTTGGAATCGAAATCCATGATTTATTTGGAAGATGAAAGAATAAGAAAACTACTTAAGTATGATGAGAATGAACTTATAGTTGCAACAGAAGAAGGGCTAATTCATTTAATCAATCTCAAGAATGATCTAACTGTTAGTTATAGTCCAATTGACTTATTATTAACTAACCCAAATATACAAGATATAGCTATTGACCCAGAAGGCACAATTTGGGTTGCAGATATATATGGCATATCGTATAAAAAAATACACTTAGACACTTGGACCAAACATAAAAGACTAGCAGGCAGGCAATTTTACTTTTTCAATACAGATAAAGATGGAGACCTCATGTACACTACTTCTGAAGGTAGTTATAGAATTACTTGTAGTAACAATGTATTCGAAAGTGAAAGACTTGAGGATGGGTATGGAGTTAGATCTTTTGCGCTAGATGATTTGCATCTCACAAATTATAAGAACAATCTTATCATAAAAGACGGTAACACAAAAGACACAGTTTTTAATATTGGACTAGTGTACCAATTTCAACTCTTTAATGGGAGAATATATTTGGCTACTGATTCAGGTATTTATCATTATGAAAATAATGTTTTGGAGAAAACGTTTTCAGAAATTGGATTTCCAGTCTTTAGTGTTTCTCCTATAGAGCAAAAATTGTGGTTTAATTCAGCTAATGAAGTTTACGTGTACGATTTGGAAACAGACTTCTTGTCTAGAGTACCAATAAGCTCAGAATTTAAATTTTTGAAATCGCAAATTGTCTGTCATGAAGAAGGTGTTTTTATTGGAACTAAACAAGGATTGCTAAAAATTCCGCGTGAATCTGAAAATTACAATTTCCCTATACCTAAGGTGATAATAAGTGATATAGTTGTGGATGGAATAAGTCAGGACACCTCACAAGCAATAGTACTCAGGCACGATTCTAAAGAAATAAAAATAAATTGGGATGTAATTGATTTTTTATCTAATAGAACTTCAGAAGTTCAATTTAAATTGGAGGGATATGATTTAAATTATCAATCCACCACTGAGCCGATAACATATTTTAATCTAAGACCAGGCAATTATAAGCTCAGTATATCAACTATGGATTACTCTCACTCAGATAGTGAACAATTCAATTTCGTAATTAAGGTGAGGCCACCTTTTTATGAAACTTTGTACTTTAAAATAATTGTAAGTCTTGGACTCTTTTTAATTGGGTATCTCGTTAATAAGATTAAATCTAAACGAATAATTAGAGAACAACAAATAGCCCTGGACAAACAAAAGGCGCTCCTGGATCTAAGAACTTCTTTCTCACATGACTTGCATGATGAAATGGGAAGTGGGCTTGCATCAATTAAGGCAATCAGTCAACAAGCATCAAATTCTACCAGTTCCAATCATATAAATGCAATATCTAAAGACTTGCTTTCAAGTATGAGAGATCTGATTTGGTCATTAGATAATGAGAATACTTCCATTGAGTCATTAGTTCACAAGCTTCGATACAATTGTAATAAACAACTTAAGGGAACAGGAATAGTTTTAAATTTTTCAGCAGATGTCCCTGATGGTAAACTACAGTCATCAGCGATGCTCAGAAGGAATCTTCTTTTAATCTCAAAAGAAGCACTTGCTAATGTAATCAAACATTCTTCTGCAGAGCATGTAGAAGTAAACTTCAAATCTGAGAATAGCAAATTCTCTCTTTCAATAAGAGATAATGGAAAAGGAATTACTTCAAGAGATAATAATGGAGTAGGTATAGTTTCCATGCAAAGAAGAACTGCACAGCTAAGTGCAAATTTAGTAATGTCATCTAATTCTGGTCACACCACTCTAATTATAACTGGTCCTATATTACCAAAGTAATAGTTCTCAAGATAAATTCTACACTTACCTTTGAATTATGAAGAATACATCTCCCGTTATAGTCAGTATTGTAGAGGATAAGGAGGAGATTGGGCAAGGCTTACAATTGTTTCTAAATAAAGAAACTCAGTATTGTTGTGATGTCCACTATACAAATGGAAAAACAGCTCTTGAAGGTATAGTCAGTTGTCAGCCGAAAGTAGTCATTATGGATATAGGCTTACCAGATATGACGGGTGTGGACTGCATGTCAGAAATTTTGAAGAAAAGTCCTCAGATACAGTTTATAATGTTTACTGTTTTTGATAGTGACGAACTATTGTTTTCTGCATTGCAAAGAGGAGCAAGTGGCTATATCCTAAAAGATGACGATTACTCAGATGTGAAAAATGCAATCGATGAAGTGTTGCTGGGAGGTGGTCCCATGAGCCCTTCCATAGCAAAGAAAGTTATACAAAGTTTTAATGCTCCCATTAAATCCAACTCTCTGGAAATTCTGACAGAGCACCAGAAAGACATTTTGAAACTTGTTTCAGAAGGATTACTTAATAAGGAAATTGCCTCCAAGCTAAATGTAGTAGAAGGAACAATAAAAAATCAGATAAGAACAATATATAAAAAGCTTCAAGTTAACAATAGAGTAGAAGCCTCTACTCTATATAGGAAAAGCTAAAGTTAAAAATTCGTATTAATTACAGGTAAGGCAGATGCATATCCTTGCCCCTAGGTAACTATGTCAAGTGGCCAATTGATGTGGTAAACGGGTCTATTCGACTCTCAATTTTTTTTATCACTTAAAACACTAAAAATGAACAAATTCACTTTGGTCATAATGGCCACGCTATGCACTTTATTGATTTCTTGTAATAAAGAAATCGACTATCCTGAAATTGATGGCGCAACTCAAATTTCTAGCAGATCTGCTGATCCCATAGCGGTCCTCCTGCAGACTGAGGAAGGAACTCAAATAACAACCAGTTGTACGAAGGCAATGTTTGATTACAACACTACGACAACTGCTACTGTAGTCCTAACTTTTGCTGATAGTAGTACTGTAAGTTATCAAAGTGCGCAGACCGTACTTTCTGTAGGAGCTGGCTTGCAGCTTGGGATTACTGTAGATGGAGGACTAGTATTAGGTGCTTCAGAACTGACAGTAGATGTCTGCAGTTCAGAGTTGTGCTATGAAAATAATAATGGCAGTATTATAGGGGCAGCTCTTGACTTTATAATAGAAGATCTGCCACAAGGATTATAGGCAGACCCTTAGTAATGGAGGCTGTCTCATAACTATGAGTTCAGCCTCTTTTTTTACAATTCCTTCGGACACAAAGAGTACCTTATACACGAAAGTCTCCCAGCTATATTTTCGCTGTGAGTCTTCTTCTTTCCAATTCTGCCTCTACCCACGTGCGAAAAAATATAGTAGTATACTTGCTGAGGTCTATCGTTATATCTTTTTTATATTCTCTTTTTATTAAGGTAGAAATAATGTCCAAGAGATTTTTCAGACCATAAAATATGTTTTGTGCTATTTTTGCTTTATTCCTTCTCATCTGTTTTTTCAAATTTTCCATCAGTTGTAAAGTCAGGTCTTCAGATCCTAACTTGTAGTGGGCTACTATCAACTGTGCTGAAGAAATATAGTGGTAGTGGTTATTATCAAATTGTAATCCCATGAGTAACCCAGGTAACTTTTCATATTCACCCAGTCTGAAGGCAATGATAGCCTGGCAATATTTGTAACACGAATCTCGATACTTAGTATGTACTTTGTCTATCCAGTCTTCTATGAGTCTAGTAGCCGCCTGTTTGTCGTTGTTCAAAACAATGATTTGATTCACAGTATTAAAAAAGGTGACTGGTAAAAGTTTCTGATGCTTGCTGTCAGAAAGTGCATGCAACTGTAATGCCACTATTCTCACAAATATTTCACTAGTAATTTTCGATTCTTTCCATAGTAGAGTGGCGGATCGACTCAGGTGTATGGCCAAGATTGTGTGCAAATCCTCAGTGCTAGCAATAGCTCCGGATTCTAAAATAAATGTAAGTTTTTCCAATGACTTTGCATTACAATCTGATTGTAGATCCACCGCCAATTGTAGAATTTCCCCTAAGTCACATTGTATGCCATGCTTTGCAAGTGGAGGTAAAGTCTCCTGATATTTCATTTTATCGCCCCAGACCTTGGATTTATTCTGTTGCTCTAGTTGGTATAATAATACTTCACATTTAACAAGTTTCAGATAGCTAGCTATCAAGTTATTGTAGAGTTCATTGCCTCCTTTGTTTTTTATGGGATTATTGCTGAAATATTGGTAGTGCAATAGCTCTTTTTCCAGCCTCAGATTTTCTATACTCAACCCAGCTGTGTCTTGGGCTGCCGATAATTTTTTAGAGATTCGGTCTGCTTCAGTGTAAAAGCCTCTTTGGTTGTACGCTTTGACCAGCATGCGTTCTTTGTTATGTTTTTGCTCAAAGAAAGTTGTCATGGCTAGCCACTCTTCAAAACTGGAGTAAAGTTTAGAGAGAAGATTCCTGAAGGCCTTGCTGGTCAGTTCGCTGTAGTGTTTTTTGTGGAGTACTTTATCGAAGTCTTCTTTTAGTAACTGATGCCTTTGAGCATAGAGCTGCTTACAGAGCTGAAAGGTCTTTGAGTTTTTTTGTGTTTGTTGTAATAGGTATTTCTTGTATGATGACCACTCGTGGTCAGAAATTAGATTTAATGCTGTCAATAATTTGGGGGTAGCCATAACAAAAAGCAGAGGATAAATAGTAATGATTATGCATTGCAATATACTGAATGTCAATCATTTATAAAAATGATGTGCCGGTATGTTAATATAAACAGTGAGGAAACTCAAGAAAACTGGCTTTTCTTCTATTGTCGCCTTAGCATAGCTTTGGAATGCTTAATCACATTTCTCTATAAGTAACCCAATGGAAACCCAAGAAAGGAAAATAGTCATACCCTGTCTGGACTCGTATGAGTTTGTTCTCACCGAAGACATCGTACGTTTGGAAGGCTGTCATAATTATGCACGTATTCATATGGCTGCGGGAGTGGTACTAAATTCTACTGCTACTATTGGAGTATATAAAAAGGTGCTGGACAGCGCTCAGTTTTTTTGCTGCCACAAATCTCACATAATAAACATCCATCACATTGTAAGATACAATAAAGAGGGACATGTTGTACTGAGTAATGGAGAGTCTGTACCTGTGTCCAGAAGGCGCAAAGAAATGTTCATTCAAGAAATAGTAAATACCCGTAATATTAGCGCCGTTCTTCTAGAAAATAAGCCGATAAAATAATTCTGAAACCAGATGTAATTTATTTCTAAGGTATTAAAATTTACTAATTATTATGTACTACTGATTCGGAAATTGGAGCAATAAGGAAATCTTTAAAAAGCAAAAAATCCGTTTCGAATCTGCTGAAGATATTCTGGTATATGGAATTACCAGCTAGGGATTATATGTCAACATTTAAGTACTCAAAATTCAAATTTATTAAGTAACAATTTTTAATCATGAAAACTAAAACATACACTTTATTCGTTTTACTCATTCCTTTTTTTGGCATCTCTCAGATAGATATACAGCCAAATGCCATAGCAATAAATGACTGTGCACCTGTGTCAGAATTAGCTATAAATGATCCGGGGTTAGCTCAAAATACAATCCATGTAGAATCTGAAGACGATGGTTCTGGATCCACAGCAATATATGCGAAGAGATTTGAAGTAACGGGTTTTGGAGATTGGGGCTATGCAATGATTGGTGATGGTAATTCTGCACCTGGATCAAATTTTGCCGTAGGAGTAGCAGGTAATGCAATAAGAACTGCCCCGACAAATGATGGTAGATCTTTTGGCCTTAGAGGACAAGCTGGTGATTCTACGCCAGGTGCCAATTTTGGTGTTTTTGGAGCTTTACTTGGTTCTAATAATGGTACTGCAATCTTGGGCTACGATAGCGTTTTGCAACCAGGCTGGTCTCAAGTTCTTAATCCGATTACTTCATATGCAGGTTACTTCCGAGGCAAAGGATATTTCCATGACAATGTAGGAATCTCAGAAGAAGACCCTCAGTCAAAGTTGCATGTAGTAGGAGGTGATATCTATGTAGAGGGTAGTGCGAATGGTGTGATACTTACTGGAGCTAGTGGAGGATGCTATAGACTCAGTGTCGATGCTTCTGGAAATGTAGTGGCTACTGCAATTACTTGTCCATAGTATCAAGCTTATGATATACAACAGAATCAATATCACAGAAAGAGAAAGAGAAATACTCCAATGTCTAGCTGAAGGTATGACTACAGTAGAAGTTGCAAGTGCTTTGTATCTGTCTTCAGAAACTATAAAAACGCATAGGAGTAATCTGATGCATAAGTTGGATGCTAGAAACTCTTTCCAGTTGGCCATCCGAGCAATAAATCTTGGGCTGATCCTAAGAAAGAACAGCTACGAAGCTGCTTAATGTACAAAACAAAATAGATCGGCTTTCCCACAATAATAACATCAGTTAGGTGGGTAAGACGTCTATTTGATAGACTTATACTACTGGGTACAAGTTTTTCTATTTCTTTTTTGCACTTTTGGAATATATCACTATTTCAAAAGTAATCAGTTATGTTTCGGTATGCCTATCCTACAGTTCGTGTAAGCCCATTTATTGGGAACACAGAATATGCTAAACAATTGGACGAGATAGAAGAGTACGTAGTAGAAGAGCAAGATGAAAAGCTCAAAAAACTTGACTTTTTTGCAGATCCTCAGATATATAGATTCATTGTAGACTACTATGCTATCATGGATGAGGAAAAGCATGAAAGTTACTGGGTGAGGAGATTTTATAGGGATTTTCCACATCATATCTCAGCAAAAATTAATTACAGTCTACTGTCAGTAGATACCATGGATGACATGAAAGGGAATAAGACTATAGAGTCTCTATTTGCTGACGAACTATCTCTGCTGCTCGAAGGCGACGACCGAGGTCAGACCTTTTTTGACCTAGAATACAAGCAGTTGCTTTGGGTTCTTGCTCGATATCTAAAAGCTAACAATAGGTTGGATGATATAAAGAAGATATATCACTGTGCATTAGGTTTTGGATACGAGGGGCTTACAAAAGACCTCGCCTTTCTTATCAAAGGAGAAGAGAGGCAGAACTTTTATTATACCGCTTTGGAAGAAACTTGGCAGGACTGGTGTGACAATGTTTTAGAAGAGCTAAGATACGAGACTGTGCAAATACCCCATTTTGACTTGTCTTATGTTTTGCTTAATAAATATGCGAACTCATGGACAGAAAAAGAAATAGAAAACATACTGACAGCGACGGACCTCGAGAAATTAGAAGAGGATCTGGACTGGGTTTTTATGAAAGGTGTCGCTCGGATACTGCGGCAGGAAGAGTTGTCAGAATGCGTCTTCCTTTCCAATATTGTTTTTGTAGCAGCACATCATCGCTTGTATAATTGCTTGGGCAATCTTTTGGATTCTATTTTTGATATGCCAGAAGACCTATTTGATCATTGCTTTGGTGATATCGTCATAGAGATTTTACAATTGCCCTTATCCGTCCTTGCAGAACATGACCCTGTTATTTTTTATAATACTCTAGTCAATTGCGAACTCCAAGCTTTTCAACGATGCATCCTCTTTAAGATCCTTGCATACACATACAGGGTAACAGGTAAGGAAGAGTTGCTGTCGATGATGACAAAATTGTGGCGATATGCTAAAACAAAAGACAGAGAACTGGTAGGCTATTTTGTTGCTGAGATCAAAGATGAAGAAGTGCCTGGTTATGAAGAGGAAATCAAAGAAGTGTATAAAAATAACTTGGTAGATGGCGACTACTTTGACAGACTAGAATACCTGAGCCCAGTGACTCATATGCGTATATATGATGCCCCATCTATAGAGAAAACCAAACTAGATCTGATGGTCAGAAACTTTGACTGGGCAATCACCAAGGTGAACAATTATTTCCCAAAAACTATCGAAGACCATATAGCAATGACCTTTGCTGATACACTAGAGGTGGATGCTATAAAAATGCAACAAATGGAAGAACATGATTTTATAGAAGAAGACTACGATGAAGACTTTGATTTTCAGCCTGTTTATTCTCCAACGCCATTCAGGCATATAGAAAAGAAAGTAGGTAGAAATGACTCTTGCCCCTGTGGTAGTGGTAAGAAGTATAAAAAATGCTGTCTATCTATGAACTAGGGTGAGGTGAAAATTCTAGGCCACAAATTCTATTTGACTAAATACAAATTGGGGTTGCCTTCTAAAGCAAAACCAGCCCAATAGTATGGGTGAGAATATTCTGTGGAATCTTTCATATATTTTTTTGCCTTGCACTGTGCTTCCAAGACAGAGATGCCTGTAAGCCATTGTCTATAGAATTCTATCATGAAGTCTTTTGTAGCACGGTCATCTACTTTCCAGAGGGTTTTGAGTACTGTTTCTGCTCCTGCATTGAGAAAGGTTTTGGATATAGAAAAGGTGCCGTTGCCATCTAGGTGCAGACCTAGATTGTTTTCGCAAGAAGCAATGGAGATAAATTTTGCCTTACATTCCATTCCCGTCAGGTCTGATATAAAGATGGAGTCCAATCCCTCTTGCTTTCTTATCAGTAAATAGTTTTCAAATCTGTTTTCTTTATTGTGCAGGGAATGTGTAGAGATATGTACGAGGTCTTTATTTAGATTCTTGGTAAAATTTCTATGAGTGAATTTTTCCCCTTTATAGATTTTGGAATCAAATAATTCTGCGATAGTCTCACATTCCTGATACCCATAAGGCAGCTCGCTGATTTCCTTGGGCGAGGAATCTACTATTGTATTACTGTCGGAGAAAGAAAACACGGCACTATTATCAGCGACCACTTTTACCTGCTCATGATAGCTTCTGTCATAAGGACTGTGGGAGATAGTATACTTATGATCATAAGCGGAAAATAATAAGTCAAAGGAGATATTTTCCAGTAAGCCATCAGTAATGATAGTGAGGTTATCGGAAGGCGTCAGCTGCTTAGGGAGTATCTGAGCTATGTAGAAGTCTATACTGTCTTTGTTATACGACACCAGCCGTCTATTACAACTGTCTTGGTAAGCGAGATAATTTGTGACAGTTGTGTCTCCAAACTTGTGGAGTTTCAGTATATCATCATTGTAATAATAACAATAATAGTCTTCTTTAAATTTTAGATAATGAATAATATTATCTGTAGACATCCTTTCTGTTTTGGGCAGGTATTCTATTTTTTGTTCTGGTCTGTTGGCAAGTAATTCGTATAGCTGGTCGTAGACTGGTGAATCGTAGTTGCTTGTGTCTCTAAAATCATTGACCTCTTTGAGTAGGTTGTTTAGTTTGGAGTCAGTGGACTTTTTTCCTTTATAGTTTGTTATTCTTTCATGCTTGAATTTTGTGTCATTGAATAAGCTTCGAAGAGGATCTATATGATGTTTTGGGACCAAAGTGTTTTTGCTGAGTAGGATCTCACATATTTCACTAGTGTTTTGGCTGTAGAAATCACCTAAGTGAATTACTTCTTGCTGAAAGAGTTTTTCAGCAAGTTGTCTTCGTATTGTATGGTTAACGATCGCTTTATTGACATCTCGAAATGCAGTAATTTTTTCCGAGCTGTACAAAGAATTATAGTTGTAAAAATCTTTCCACTCTTCGAGTTGATTTGGACAGTCATTAAATTGCTTGGTCTTTTCAAGGTAATATTTTGAAGAATCTGGGTTGATTTTGATATAGTAATCTACAATATTACTTAGGATATAAAGGTTCATTTTATGGCATGGCTTATCTATGGTATATTCCAGACTTTTCAGAAAGTAATGCACACCATTTATGGTGTCCTGTATACCAAGATTAAATTGAAGATACTGCTCAAAACTAGGAGTTTTTGGATAGTCAGACGAAAGCAGTTCTTCAAGCATGTTGTCCTTATTTCCTTCATCAAGTCTTGACACGTAGTAATAATAATTTAGTTTCTGCTTACCATAAGTATTTGGGTATTTATATT